>JAYRLJ010000217.1:0-5592 GCA_041905305.1 Hylemonella sp.
GCGGGTGCGGGTCGTCGGTGTACTCCACGCTCCAGGCGTAGCCCTTCTTGAGGCCGTATTCGATCTGCAGCGTGATCTCGGCGTCCGTCAGATCCGGCAGGAAGCTGAACTGGCCCTGGGTCAGGCGGCCGGTGGGGTTGGTCATCATGGTCGTTAACTCCGGTTGTGCGTTGGGCGTGATCAGGCCGCAGCGGGCGTGACGGCGAAGTCGCTGCTGTCGGTCGACTGGTAGTTGAAGCTGATATCACCCCAGGTGTCGAGCGCCGCCTTCAGCGGGCCGCAGGTCTGGGCCGCCTTCTTCAGGATCTCCGGACCTTCGTTCTTGATGTCCTTGCCTTCGTTGCGGGCCTTGACCATGGCTTCCAGCGCCACGCGGTTGGCCACGGCACCAGCCTGGATGCCCTGCGGGTGGCCGATGGTGCCGCCGCCGAATTGCAGGATCACATCGTCGCCGAACAGGTCGAGCAGCTGGTGCATCTGGCCGGCGTGGATGCCGCCGGAGGCCACCGGCATGACCTTCTTGGTGTCAGCCCAGTCCATGTCGAAGAACAGGCCACGCGGCAGATCGGTCTTGGTGTAGCTGTCGCGGCAGACGTTGTAGTAGCCCTGCACGGTCATCGGGTCGCCTTCAAGCTTGCCCACCGCGGTACCGGTGTGCAGGTGGTCGCAGCCCGCCAGGCGCAGCCACTTGGCGATCACGCGGAAGCTCACGCCGTGGTTCTTCTGACGCGTGTAGGTGCCGTGGCCGGCGCGGTGCATGTGCATCAGCATGTCGTTCTTGCGGCACCACTCGGCCATGGACTGGATTGCGGTCCAGCCGATCACAAGGTCGACCATCACCACCACCGAGCCCAGCTCCTTGGCGAACTCGGCGCGCTCGTACATGGCTTCCATGGTGCCGGCGGTGATGTTCAGATAGGAGCCCTTGACCTCGCCGGTCACGGCCTGCGCCTTGTTGACGCCTTCCATCACATAGAGGAAACGGTCACGCCAGTGCATGAAAGGCTGCGAGTTGATGTTCTCGTCGTCCTTCATGAAGTCCAGGCCGCCCTTGAGGCCTTCGTAGATCACGCGGCCGTAGTTGCGACCCGACAGGCCCAGCTTGGGCTTGGTGGTGGCACCCAGCAACGGGCGGCCGAACTTGTCCAGACGCTCGCGCTCGACCACCAGGCCGGTCGGCGGACCTTTGAAGGTCTTGACGTAGGCCACCGGGATACGGATGTCTTCCAGGCGGGCAGCCTTGAGCGGCTTGAAGGAGAACACGTTGCCGATCAGGCTGGCCGTCATGTTGGCGATCGAGCCCTCTTCGAACAGGATCAGGTCATAAGCGACCCAGGCGAAGTACTGGCCCGGGGTGCCCGGCACCGGTTCAACCTTGTAGGCCTTGGCGCGGTAGCTGTCGCAGGCGGTCAGTCGGTCGGTCCAGACCACGGTCCAGGTTGCGGTGGACGACTCGCCCGCCACGGCGGCCGCGGCCTCCTCGGGGTCCACGCCGTCCTGCGGCGTGATGCGGAACAGGCAAATAGTGTCTGTGTCCTTGGGCACGTAGTCGGGCATCCAATAGCCCATCTGCTTGTATTTCAGAACGCCTGCGCTATAGCGCTTCTTGGCGTCGGTGATCTGGGTGGAACCGCTCATTTCATGTCTCCTCGGGTTTGAATGTCCGTCGTGGATGGAATATAAGAAATGAACGAAATAAGGTAAATTCAAACTTTATTACTTTAATATTCAGCTTTTGCTTAATGAAGAACGCCACCTTCCGCCAGCTACGCGTCTTCTGTGAGGTCGCCCGGCAACTCAGCTTCAGCAAGGCGGCGGCCCAGCTGCACCTGACGCCGCCGGCCGTGACCATGCAGATCAAGGAGCTGGAGGGCCATGTCGGCCTGCCGCTGTTCGAGCGCAACGGCAAGCAGGTCAGCCTGACCACGGCCGGCGAGTACATGCTGGTCTACGCGCGCAAGATCCTCGCCACCCTGAAGGACGCCGAGGACGCCGCAGCGCGCCTGCAGAAGCTGGAGATCGGCACGCTGACCATCGGCATGGTCAGTACCGCCAAGTACTTCCTGCCGCGCCTGCTCACCGAGTTCCAGCGCGAGCACGAAGGGATCGAGGTGCGGCTGATCGTGGGCAACCGCGAGCAGCTGCTGCGCATGCTTCAGGGCAACGAGGTGGACATCGCCATCATGGGCCGGCCGCCAAAGGAGATGGCCACACGCGCCGAGCCGTTTGCCGCCCACCCGCACGTCTTCGTCGCCCCGGTGGACCACCCGCTGCTGCGCCGCAGCCACCTCACGGTGCAATCGCTGCAGCCCTACAGCTTCATCGTGCGCGAGGAGGGCTCCGGCACGCGCGCGGCGATGGAGAAGTTCTTCGAAGCCACCGGGTTCCAACCCAAGGTCGCGATGGAGATGTCGAGCAACGAAACCATCAAGCAGGCCGTGATGGCCGGCATGGGCCTGTCCTTCCTGTCGCTGCACACCATCGGCCTGGAACTTGACAACCGACTGCTGGCCATCCTGGACGTGGAAGGCAGCCCGGTGGTGCGTGCCTGGAACGTTGTGCACACCCTGTCCAAGCTGCTGTCACCGGCGGCCGAGGCATTTCGCTACTTCATGCTGGAGCGCGGTGAGCAGTTCCTGGCCGAGCAGTTCGGCCACCACATCCACATCCAGCGCGAGGCGCCAGACGCGCCAGCCGCATAAGGCCCACCCAATATCCATTGAGAATTCATCAGCATCATCTGATACTGTCATCCCATGCGCAATTACACGCTCAAGCAACTGCAGACCTTTGTCGAAGTCGCGCGCGAGAAATCGGTCTCGCGCGCGGCCGAACGCCTGTTTGTCACCCAGCCCGCCGTGTCCATGCAGATCCGCCAGCTGGAGGAAGCCTTCGGCCTTTCGCTGATCGAACCTTCGGGCCGCAACATCCAGCTCACGCACGCCGGCCAGGAGTTCCTGACGCTGGCCATCGCCGCCCTGGGCAAGCTCAAGGACCTGGAAGCCTGCATGGCCGAGCACGTGGGCATGAAGAAGGGCCGCATCGAGCTGGGCATCGTCAGCACGGCCAAGTACTTCGTGCCGATGCTGCTGGTACGTTTTGCCAAGCTGATGCCGGGTATCGACGTCGTGCTGCACATCGAGAACCGGGAAAAGATCCTGGGCATGCTGGCGCGCAACGAACTCGACCTCGTCATCATGGGCCGCGCGCCGGCCAACCTGGATTGTGAGGCCACACCGTTTGCCAGCAATCCCATGGGCATCGTCGCGCCGCCGGACCACCCGCTGTCACGGCGCAAGCGCCTGGCCTTCGACACCCTGAAGGACCACGAATTCGTGGTACGCGAGCAGGGCTCGGGCACGCGTGCCGCCATGGAGCGGCTGTTCGCCCAGCATGAGGTGCCGTTCAAGGTGGCGATGGAAATGCCCAGCAACGAGACCATCAAGCAGGCCGTGATGGCCGGCATGGGCCTGTCATTCCTGTCGCTGCGCACGGTGCGCCACGAATTGGCAGCCGGCCACCTGGCGCTGCTGGACATCAGCGGCATGCCCATCGTCGGCAAGTGGTATGTGACCCACCTGAGCCAGAAGAAGCTGTCGCCGGCCGCCCAGGCCTTCAAGGCCTTCCTGATCGAACAGGCGGAGCCACTGATCGACTCCTGGGCCTGAAAACTTGTGAATCAATCAACTGCGCAGCCCGATCGCTACGATTTCTTCACAAGTTCTGCGGTAGCAGCGGGGTTTCAGGCCGCTTCGAGCAGGCGCTCCGGCTCGCGCAGCTTGTAGACGCGGCCGAGCTTGTCCAGCGGCTCGATCACTTCCTCGCGCACCAGGCGGCTGACCTCGCGGCTCACCGTCTCCAGCTTGAGGTCAAGCATGGCGCCCATGTCGTCGCGCGCGAACAGCGTCACCGTGCGGCCGTCGGCCGGGCTGCGCATCTTCAGGATGAAGTTGGAAACGCGCTGGCGCGCCGTGCCGAAGTTGAGGTCGGCCAGCCAGTCGTCGGCGTCCTTCAGCGCGTGCTGCCACTTCTGCATCAGGCGCAGGTGCAGGCGCGGGCTGCTGGCCCCCAGGGTGTGAATCACCTCCAGCGGGATGCGGCACACCGCCACGTCGGTCAGCGCCACGGCCTCGCTGTCGTAGCGCGAGGTCCCCAGCGCCTCCAACCCCGCCACGTCGCCGGGGCGCAGCACACGCACGATGCGCTGGCGGCCGTCGGCCGTCACGCGCACCAGCTTGATCATGCCGGAGCGCAGCGTGAAGATACCAGCCGCATTGCTGCCCTCGGCATACAGCACGGCGCCTGGGCGGAATTCCAGGTCGTCGATGGGCGCATGGATCCTGCCGAAGTCCTGCTCATTGAGGTCGGCAAACAACACCATGTCGCGGATGCCGCAACTGCGGCAATCCGAGGTGCCGCGCCAGGCGGATTCTGTCTTGATCGGGATCATGGCTGCACAAACGTAGCGGCGGTCGCCGGCATACCCCTAAGTGTATAGCGGGTCACAAATTCCTGCGTCCGCCTCGGGTTTGCCGCCGGCCCCAAGCCGGTGTGCACACGGTGGGGTACAGACGCTAATATCCGGACCATGAACTCCGAGCGCAGAGACTTTCTTGCCACCACACTGGGCACCGCCGGCCAATGGGGCGCCGCCGCAGCGCTGTTGCAGTCCGGCGCGGCACTGGCCCAGACCGGCGCCGCCGCGCCCTCCTCCGCCGCCACCGAGGCCAAGGCCGGCCCGCTGCCCGCTATCGGCACGCCGCTGACCCTGCCCGACGTACCGCTGTTCGACGGCAGCGTCTTCCGCCCGTCCCAGGCCGACGGCCGGGTGCTGGTGATCTACTGGTGGGCCAGCACCTGCCCGTTTTGCGCCCTGCAGAGCCCCGAGATGCAGAAGCTTTGGCTCAGCCAGCGCGACAAGGGCGCCCAGGGTCTACAGTTGCTGACGCTGTCCATCGACCGCAAGCGCGAGGATGCACTGGCCTACCTGCAAAAGAAGGGCTATACCTTCCCGACCGGTTTCGTCACGCCCGAAATCCAGCGCGTGCTGCCCAAACCCAAGGGCCTGCCCATCACCCTGGTACGCGGACGCGATGGCAAGCTGCTCCAAGCCGAAAAAGGCCAACTGTTCCCGGAAGACGTGGAACAGCTGGTACGCTGGCTGTAGCAGAACAAGAACACAGGAGACTTCATGGCCGCAACACTGGACGGCAAGCTGGTCGTCGCCATTTCCTCGCGCGCCCTGTTCGACTTCGAGGAAGAGAACAAGGTCTTCGAGCACGGGCAGGGGCCGCACAAGGACCGCGCCTACATGAAGCTGCAGCTCGACAAGCTGGAGGAGCCGGCCAAACCGGGCGTGGCCTTCTCCATGGTGAAGAAGCTGCTGGCTTTCAACGATGCCCAGACGCAGCGCGTGGAGGTGGTGATCCTCTCGCGCAACGACCCGGTCTCGGGCATGCGCGTGTTTCGCTCGGCACAGCACTACGGTCTGCCAATCGAGCGCGGCAGCTTCACGCGTGGCCAGTCGCCCTGGCGCTACCTCAAGCCCCTGCACGCCAACCTGTTCCTCTCCGCCCACCTGAGCGATGTGCG
>JAYRLJ010000218.1:0-5530 GCA_041905305.1 Hylemonella sp.
ACGGTGACCTGGCCGTCCTTCACCGACACCTCGGCCCCCTGGGCCTTGTTGGTGTCGTACCCCCCCATCCGGGCGATGCCGCGCGCGCGGCCGGCCGGCAGCGGCTGGCCCCAGCCGGCCTTCTCGGCCGCCAGCTTGAGCACGTTGGCAAAGCGCGGCCGGTTTTTCAACAGCGCCATGCGGTACTGGTACGGGTCCTTGCCCGCCGCCAGCGCCAACTCATCCATGAAGCTCTCGTTGGCGAAGGCGTTCATGTTGTGGCTCACCGCGCGCCAGTAGCCGACGCGCATGCCGCTGTCGTGGATCACCAGGTCGTGCTGGGTGTTGGGAATCTCGTAGGCCGCCACGGCCGCCTCGGCCATGAAGGGGTCGAGCGTGTCCTTGGGCAGGCCGAAGGCACGCTGGGTAATGGACTGCGACGTCACCTTGAACTGCAGCGCCACCGGCATGCCCTGCGCGTCCACACCGGCCTGCAGCTGGTTCAGGCCGAGCGGGCGGTAGAAGTCGTGCGTCATGTCGTCCTCGCGCGACCACAGCAGCTTGACCGGTCGTCCCACGGCCTTGGAGATCTGCGCCGCCTGCACGATGAAGTCCAGTTCCAGCCGGCGGCCGAAACCACCGCCAAGGAAGGTCGTCTTGAGCGTCACGTCTTCCGGCTTGATGCCCAGCACGCCGGCCACGGCGCCATGCGCGCCTTGCTGGAACTGGGTCGGGCCGATCAGCAGGCACTTGCCGTCCTTGACGCTGGCGGTGAAGTTCATCGGCTCCAGCGGGGCGTGCGCCTGCATCGGCGTGATGTACTCGGCCTTGATGACCTTGGCCGCACCCTTCATGGCCTCGGCCGCATTGCCCACCGGCTTGCCGATCGGCAGCACCTTGGCCGTGTCGGCCGCCGCGCGCGTGCTGGCCAGCACCTTGTGGTGGTCGAGCGCGGCCCCCGCGCCTTCATCCCACTGCACGCTCAGGGCCTGGCGCGCTTTCGCGGCCTGCCAGTAGCTGCTGGCCACCACGGCCACGCCGTCGTTGACCTGCACCACGTCGATCACGCCCGGCATGCCCTTGGCCTTGCTGGCGTCGAAGCTCTTGACCTTGCCGCCGATCACCGGGCACTGCTCGATGCTGGCGTACACCATGCCCGGCAGCCGCACGTCAATGCCGAACTCGGCCGTGCCGTTGACCTTGGCCGGGGTGTCCAGGCGCTTGACACGCTTGCCGACGATGCGGAAGTCTTTCGGGTCCTTGAGGGCCACCTTCTCCGGCACCGGCAGCTTGGCGGCGGCCGCCGCCAGCGAACCGTAGCTGGCCTTCTTGCCTTTGGGACCCAGCACCATGCCGTTCTCGGCCTTGAGCTGGCTGCGGTCCACCTTCCACTTGTTGGCGGCGGCAGAGATCAGCATCTCGCGCACCTGGGCGCCGCCCACGCGCAGCTTCTCCCAGCCGTCACGCACGGACGTGGAACCGCCAGTGATCTGCGCGCCCAGCAGGGCATTGACGTACACAGCCGCCGGCGGCGCGATGCTGACCTTGATCTTGTGGATGTCGACGTTGAGTTCCTCGGCGATCAGCATTGGCATCGAGGTGTAGACGCCCTGCCCCATCTCGGAACGTGCCGAGATCAGGGTGATGGTGTTGTCGTCGGCGATGTGCACCCAGGCATTGGGGGTGTAGACGGTGCCGGCCGCCTGGGCCTCCACCTTGGCGCCCGGTAAGGCAAAGCCCATGAGCAGGCCGCCGGTGGCGAGCGTGCTGGTCTTGAGGAAGTCGCGACGGGTGGTTTCGATGGTCGTCATGATGGTGTTCCTCCTCAGGCGGCTTTGCGCAGGCTGGCGGCCGCATCCTTGATGGCGGCCTTGATACGGGGGTAGGTGCCGCAGCGGCAGATGTTGCCGCTCATGGCCTGGTCGATGTCCGCGTCGCTCGGGTTCTTGTTCTTGGCCAGCAGGGCCGCGGCGCTCATGAGCTGGCCGGACTGGCAGTAGCCGCACTGCGGCACGTCGTGCTTGATCCAGGCCTGCTGCAGCGGATGGCTGTTGTTCTTCGACAGGCTTTCGATGGTGGCGACCTTCTTGCCCGCCACCGAGGCCAGCGGCGTCTGGCAGGAACGCACCGGCTGGCCGTTCACATGCACGGTGCAGGCGCCGCACAGCGCAGCGCCGCAGCCGAACTTGGTGCCGTTCAGGCCCAGTTCGTCGCGGATCACCCACAACAGCGGGGTGTCGGACTCGGACTTGGCGGCAACCGCCTTGCCGTTGACGTTCAGCTTGATGCTCATAGCAAAGGCTCCTCTTGGATATAAGCCGGTATCGATGGATCCGGCATTTGGCTTTGGGGTGGTCACAGCGTAGGAGATGCCACGACGGCTTCCATGCGGGTAAGCCCTGAGCGCCGCACACAAAGTCGCAAATTGCGACAGTTGCCCTGCCCGGGCGCGGTGGCGGGCGCCCCTCCCTATACTTGGCCCATGAGCAAGATCGCCAACCTCCGCAAAAGCTACGAACGCGCCGAATTGAGCGAGGACGCCTCGCACAGCGACCCGCTGCAGCAGTTCGACCAATGGCTGCACGAGGCCATCCAGTCCGAGATTCCCGAGCCCAATGCCATGACGGTAGCCACCGTGGCCAGCGACCTGCGCCCCTCCACCCGTGTGGTGCTGATCAAGGGCTATGACGCGCGCGGCATCGTCTGGTACAGCAACTACGAAAGCCGCAAGGGCCGCGAGCTGGCCGGCAACCCGTATGCCGCAATCCAGTTCCACTGGGTCGAGCTGGAACGCGTGGTACGCATCGAAGGCCGGGTGGAGAAAGTCAGTGACGCCGAAAGCGACGAGTACTTCCACAGCCGCCCGCTCGATTCACGCATCGGCGCCTGGGCCAGCCCGCAGAGCCAGGTGATCGAAGGCCGCAGCGTGCTGGTGACGAATGCCGCCAAGTACGCGGCGCAGTTCCTGCTCAAGCCGCCACGCCCGCCGCACTGGGGCGGCTACCGCCTGGTGCCGGACCGCTGGGAGTTCTGGCAGGGCCGCCCGAGCCGGCTGCACGACCGGCTGCGCTACACACCCGACGGCAAAGGTGGCTGGCTGCGCGAGCGCCTCGCGCCCTGATACGTCGTCAGAGCTTGCCGGCCAGGTACATCACCAGCGGCAGCGTGAGCAGCGCCAGCGCGTTGGAGACAAACACTCCCGCCGTCACCTGCTCCTGCGCCACCTCGTAGCGCTGCGAGAACAGGAACACATTGGCCCCCATCGGCAGCGCGGCGGTGACCACCATCACCAGCAGCGGCAGGCCGGTCAGCCCGAACAGGCTGCCCAGCACGGCCACTGCCAGCGGCAACAGCAGGTTCTTGGCCAGGGCCAGGCCGAAGGCGCCACGCAACTGCGCGCCCATACCCGAGCCGGCCAGCGTCACGCCCACCAACAGCAGCGCCATGGGGCCGAAGGCCTGACCCAGCCACTGCAGCGGCTTGTCCACCACCTCGGGCACCGTCCAGCCGGTCTGGGCGAACAGCAGGCCGGCCAGGATGGGCAAGGGCACCGGGTGGATGACGGCGTTGCGCACGGCGAGCACCACGGTGCGCAGCGGATGGCGTTCGCCGCCCGTCCCTGCGGCGGCCGCTTCGCGCGCCACCGCCAGCTCCAGTACCACGGTGCCGGCCGTCAGCAGCACCAGGGCGTGCAGCGACACGAGGGTCAGCAAGATGACGAGACCGGCCGAACCATAGGCCAGCTGGATGAGCGAGGTGCCGATCATCACCGTGTTGCTGAAGGTCGCCGCCAGCGCCAGCACGGCCGCGCGGCGGTTGAAGCCCTGCAACAGCAGGGTGGCGACGAAGAGCAGCAACGCAGCCGCGAAGTAAGCCGCCAGCGGGCGCGGGTCGATCTGCTGCACCTGCACCGCGCTCATGGTGCGGAACATGAGCGCCGGCGTGAGCACCAGGAAGACCAGGTTTGACAGATCTTTTGCGCCCTCTGCCCTGATCCAGCGGACGCGACCCGCTATGAATCCGATAGCAACCAGCAGGACGACGGGGATCAGCGCAGACAGGACGGGATGGTTCAAGACAGATCGGCCACACCGGACCGCCGCAACAAACACGCACAAGCAGGCGCCGATTCTGACAGAGATCGCGCACCCGCCGCCCAACGGGCCGGGCCCGCGGCGGACACTGCTACAGTGGCGATCCACCCGCCCGGATCGTCTGCCCATGACTGCCTCGCCACCGAAGAACCCCGTCCACTGGGTGGTTCGCATGAACCACCAAAACCGGGCTGCTTCCTGGCTCATGGTCTTTGCCGTCATGGCGGCGCACTTCACCCATCGCGGCTACGACGCGACGGTCTGGGGCCTGATGGGGCTGCAGTTCCTCGTCTACCCGCACCTTGCCTACTGGCGCGCGCGGCTGTCGGCCCAGCCGCTGGAGGCGGAAATCACCAACCTGCTGCTGGACAACCTGATGTTCGGCATCTGGATCGCCGCGCTTGGCTTTCCACTCTGGATCGCGCACATCCTGGGCATCAGCGGCATCATCAACATGGCGGCGTTCCGTGGCAAGCGCGGTGTACTGCTGGCGCTGCTGGCCCAGGCCACCGGCGCCCTGCTGGGGGTGGCCATCGCCGGCCTGCGCTTCCTGCCGCACACCGACCTGCTGACCTCGGCGCTGGCCATGGTCACGCTCTCGATCTACCTGCTCATGTTCGCCTACGCCGCGCACGCGCGCACCCTCAAGCTGCACGAGACGCGCGACAAACTGCATGCGAGCGAGCAGGCGCTGCAGCAGCAGCTCAGCGCGGTGCACGTGCTGCAGTCGCAGTTGAGCGAGCAGGCCAACCGCGACCCGCTCACCGGCCTGTACAACCGCCGCTACCTGACCGCCACCATGGAGCGTGAACTGCAGCGCTGCCAACGCGAAGGCCAGCCGCTGAGCCTGCTGCTGATCGACCTCGACCACTTCAAGCGCATCAACGACACCTACGGCCACACGGCGGGCGACGAAATCCTGAAGGCGCTGGCCCAGCTGCTGAACCAGGAGGCACGCGCCGGCGACGTGGTCTGCCGCTACGGTGGCGAGGAGTTCCTGCTGCTGCTACCCGGCATGCCGCAGGTCACCGCCTTGGCGCGCGCCGAGCACTGCCGCACCCTGCTGCAGGACATGGTGCTGCGCTTCGGCGAATTCCAGATCCGCACCACGCTGTCGATCGGCGTGGCCACCTACCCGGGCCACGGCCAGTCGGCGCGCGAACTCATTCACGCGGCCGACCACGCCCTTTACCGCGCCAAAACCGAGGGCCGCAACCGGGTGGTGGTCTTCGACCCGGCCGATACCGGCTTGGTGCATTCAGGCCTGGCCTGACGGCGTGCGCAGGTCGAGCCGGATGGCGCAGCAGCTGTCGCCATCCTCAGTCGGTTGCTCGACAAAGCCGAGCCGGCGTGCCAGCTCACGCATGCCGGTGTTTTCCAGGATGACGTCGCCCACGATGCGCTGCGTGCCGCGCGCGCGCTGGTAGCGGATCAGCTTGTCCATCAGCAAGCGGCCC
>JAYRLJ010000219.1:0-5526 GCA_041905305.1 Hylemonella sp.
TTCATCAACCGCAAGACCAATGCCGATGCCCTGGCCGGCCTCAAGCCGGCTTTCGACAAGACGGGTGGAGTGACCGCCGGCAATGCCTCCGGCATCAACGACGGTGCCGCCGCCGTGATGGTGATGACGGCGAAGAAAGCCGCCGCGCTGGGCTTGAAGCCCCTGGGCCGCATCGCCAGCTTCGCCACCAGTGGCCTGGACCCGGCCACCATGGGCATGGGGCCGGTGCCCGCGTCAACGAAGGCGCTGGCGCGTGCCGGCTGGAAGGCGGCCGACCTCGACCTGCTGGAGATCAACGAAGCCTTTGCCGCCCAGGCCTGTGCCGTCAACAAGGAGATGGGCTGGGACACGAGCAAGGTCAACGTCAATGGCGGTGCCATTGCCATCGGCCACCCCATCGGTGCTTCCGGTTGCCGCATCCTGGTGACGCTGCTGCACGAGATGCAGCGCCGCGATGCCAGGAAGGGCATTGCCAGCCTGTGCATCGGCGGTGGCATGGGCGTTGCGCTCACCATCGAGCGTTGAGAAGTTTGTGGGTGTTTTTGGCCGCTACGCCTTTTCAGACGGGCGTAAGTAGCTACCAAGTTAATAGCGTTTACAACGAGGAGAGAGCATCATGAGTCAGAAAGTAGCCTACGTCACCGGCGGCATGGGTGGCATCGGCACCGCCATCTGCCAACGTCTGCACAAGGAAAGCTTCAAGGTCATTGCCGGCTGCGGCCCCACGCGCGACTTCAAGTCCTGGCTGGACGAGCAGAAGGCCCAGGGTTACACCTTCTACGCCTCGGTCGGCAATGTGGCCGAGTGGGATTCGACGGTGGAGGCCTTCAGCAAGGCCAAGGCCGAGCATGGCCCGATCGACGTGCTGGTCAACAACGCCGGCATCACGCGTGACCGCATGTTCCTGAAGATGACGCGCGAGGACTGGGATGCGGTGATGAGCACCAACCTCGACTCCATGTTCAACGTCACCAAGCAGGTGGTGCCGGACATGGTGGAAAAGGGCTGGGGCCGCATCATCAACATCAGCTCGGTCAACGGCGAGAAGGGCCAGGCCGGCCAGACCAACTATTCCGCTGCCAAGGCCGGCATGCACGGCTTCACCATGGCGCTGGCGCAGGAGCTCGCCGCCAAGGGCGTGACGGTCAACACCGTGAGCCCGGGCTACATCGGTACCGACATGGTCAAGGCCATCCGCCAGGACGTGCTGGACAAGATCGTCGGCACCATCCCGGTCAAGCGCCTGGGTCAGCCGAGCGAGATCGCCTCCATCATCGCCTGGCTGGCGTCGGAAGAAGGCGGCTATTCCACCGGCGCGGACTTCTCCGTCAACGGTGGTCTGCACATGGGCTGAAGGCCTTCAGGCCCGAAAGCACAAACCCCGCTGCGGCGGGGTTTGTTGTTTGGGGTGGCGGCTGAATTCAGCCAGGGTTGGCGTCCGGGTTTGTTGTGCTGCCGGTCCACTCCAACAGCAGACGGTAGCCCACGGCCAGCAGCGTGGGTCCGAGAAAGGCGCCGATGACGCCGAAGGCCAGCACGCCGCCGAGCACGCCCAGGAAGACGATGGCAAACGGCAGGCTGGCGCCGCGGCTGATGATGAAGGGCTTGATGACGTTGTCCACCGTGCTGACCAGGAAGAAGCCCCAGGCCACGACGAACACCGCCCAGCCTGGCTGCCCTTGTTGGAACAGCCAGATCGCCGCGCCCCCCCAGATCAGCGGCGGCCCGACCGGCACCACCGAGAAAAAGAAGGTCACGGCACCCAGCAGCGCGGCGCCCGGCACGCCGGCGATGGCAAAGCCGATGGCCGCCAGCACACCCTGCGCCAGTGCCGTACCCAGCACGCCGTAGATCACACCGCTCACGGTGCCATGCGCCAGGTCGATCAGGTAGCTGGCCCGCGCGCCGGTCAGGCGACCCAGCGCCACGCGCAGCCGCGCGCTCAGCGTCTCGCCATGCAGGAAAAAGAAGAAGGTCAGGAAGACGGCCAGCGCCATGTCCACCACACCCTGGGCCAGCACGCGCCCGCCGGTCAGCGCGGCATCCTGCGCCGGCTTGCCCAGCTCGTTGATCAGCTTGGCGCCGTTGTGGGCGAACTGCTGCCAGTAGCCGTGCAGCGTCGGCCCGACCAGCGGCAGCTTGGCCAGCCAGGCCGGCGCATCGGGTAGGCCTTCCTTGCTGAGGTTGGACGCCGCCTTGGCCAGTTCGGCCACGTTGTCGGCCTGCGCCAGCGCCACCGCCAACACCGGCCCCAGCAGGGCGATGACACCCAGTACCGTCATCAGTGCGGCGGTGAGGACGCGCCGGTTGCCGGTCCAGCGGTTGAGGCGTACGAACACCGGCCAGCTGCTGGAGGCCAGGATGGCAGCCCAGATCAGCGCCGTCATGAACGGCCACAGCACCAGTACGCAACCGGCCGCGAGCAGCGTGAGCGCGATCACGGCAAGGATGCGGTCGGAGCGGGGACTGTCCATGGCAGGCGAGGCGGAGTGGGCAACGCAACGATTATGGGGCAGCCATGGCGGCGTGAGCCTCAGTCCGGTCGGGGTGGTGTCGGCCGCGCAGCATTTCTTGCACCGCAGCATGAAGTGCTATTGATCTGATAGCTGTCGGTGCCCAGCCATCAAGGTCTGGGGGCTGAAATCATCTTCAGGTTTTCTGCGTACCGTCCGCAGCTTTACCTGGCTTTGTGTCCGTGGCTTGACCTGTATCAACAACAGGCCGAAGTCGCTACCTATTCTGCGATTTCCGGTGCCAGCGGTCTGCGTGCGTGATCGGAGTCTCGGCATCGGTCTACCCAATCAATTCAAGGAGGAGTAGCACATGCAAGCCAGCAAAGAGAAATTGCTCTGGATGTACGAGAAGATGGTGGAGATACGCCACTACGAGGAGACCATGGCCAACGTCTACCTCGAAGGCAAACTGCCCCCGGCCATCCAGAAAGGCCTCGCGTTCGACATCGGCTCCGGCCCCGTGCCGGGCGAGATGCACCTGGCGGCCGGCCAGGAACCGGTGGCGGTGGGCATCTGTGCTCACCTCAAGCAGGACGACACCGTGGTCGGCACCCACCGGCCGCACCACTTTGCCATTGCCAAGGGCGTGCCTCTGAACCCGATGACGGCCGAGATGTTCGGCAAGGTCACCGGTCTGGGCAAAGGCAAGGGCGGCCACATGCACCTGTTTGACCCGGCGCACAAGTTCAGCTGCAGCGGTCTCATTGGTGCCAGCCTGCCACCGGCCTGCGGCGCAGGTCTGGCGGCCAAGAAAATGGGCAAGGACTGGGTGGCGGTGGCCTTCTTCGGCGAGGGCGCGGCCAACCAGGGCGCGGTGCACGAGTCGCTCAACCTCGCGGCGCTATGGCAGCTGCCGGTAATCTTCGTCTGCGAAGACAACAAATGGGCCATCTCCGTGCCCAAGACCAGCGCCACCTCCATCGAGTGGGTAGCCGACCGCGCCAGTGCCTACGGCATGCCCGGCATCAAGGTGGCGCAAAACGACGCCGTGGCGGTGTACGAGGCGGTGGCACCGGCCATTGCACGTGCCCGTGCCGGCCAGGGCCCCAGCCTGATCGAGGTCAAGACCGACCGTTACTTGGGGCACTTCCAGGGCGACCCCGAGGTTTATCGCCCGAAAGACGAGGTGAGCAACCTGCGCAAGAACGATCCCATCCCCAAGCTGGCCGCGCAACTCAGGAATGGCGGCCAGATGACGGACGCGGAAGACGCGGCCATCGTGGCGCGCGCCAAGCAGCGTGTGGCCGATGCCTTTGCCTTTGCGCGCGAGAGCGCCTACCCGGCGCCGCAGGAAGCCCTGCAGCACGTCTTTGCCTGAAGCATGAGATCAGAGGAGGAACATCAAATGACTGCACGCAAACTCACCATGGCACAGGCGATTGCAGAGGCCATCGGCCAGGAAATGGAGCGCGACAACACCGTCTTCGTGATGGGTGAAGACATCGGCAAGTACGGCGGCATCTTCGGCGCCACCGGGGGCCTGCTGGACAAGTTCGGCCCCGAGCGCATCATGGACACGCCGATCTCCGAGACCGCCTTCATCGGCACCGCCACCGGCGCCGCTGCGGCCGGCCTGCGGCCGATTGCCGAGCTGATGTTCGTGGACTTCTTCGGCGTCTGCATGGACCAGATCTACAACCACCTGGCCAAGAACACCTACATGGCCGGCGGCAACATCAAGCTGCCGGTGGTCATCACCACCGCTATCGGCGGCGGCTACAACGATGCGGCGCAGCACTCGCAGTGCCTGTATGCCACCTTTGCCCACATGCCGGGCCTCAAGGTGGTGGTGCCGTCCAACGCCTATGACGCCAAGGGCCTGATGACGCAGGCCATCCGCGACGACAACCCCGTTATGTTCATGTACCACAAGGGCATCATGGGCCTGCCGTGGATGGCCTATTACGAGGGCAGCAGCAACGACGTGCCCGAAGAGGCTTACACCATTCCCTTCGGTCAAGCCAAGGTGGTGCGCGCCGGCAGTGACCTGACCATCGTCACCCTGAGCCAGATGGTGCAGAAGAGCCTGCTGGCGGCGGAGGAATTGGCCAAGCAGGGCATCAGCGCCGAGGTGCTGGACCTGCGCACCCTGGTGCCGCTGGACCGCGCCGCGGTGCTCAAGTCGGTGGCCAAGACCGGGCGCCTGCTGGTGGCCGATGAAGACTACCTGGGCTTTGGCCTCACTGGTGAGATTGCTGCCATCGTGGCCGAGAACCTCGATACAGTGGCCTTGAAGGCACCCATCAAGCGCTTGGCCGTACCCAATGTGCCCATTCCCTACAGCCGACCGCTGGAGCAGTTTGTCATCCCGCAAGTCAAGGGCATCGTCGAGGCTGCGCTGACGCTGATGAAAGCCCGCGTGGCGGAAGGGGTGGCTGCATGACAGAAGTGACGCTGAAGCCCGATGCGTGGGAGGGCGTCGATGCCGCCGTCGAGGCGTTGGTCGACAAGTGGCTGGTGCAGGAGGGCGACATCGTGCAGGCTGGCCAGCCGCTGGCCAATGTGGTGCTGGTGAAGTCCAACCTGGAAATCAGCGCTCCGGCCGCCGGCCGCGTGACGCAGATCCTGGTGCCGGCCGGCAGCACCTTCGCCCGCGGCCAGCCCATCGCCACCCTGGCCTGATGCCCGCCCTCAGCGTTGCCGCCGAGGAACAGGCCTGGAACCGCGCGCAACTGGCGCAGCCGGTTTTGGTGCCGCGCTGGCGTGTGTGGAACTACGAGCAGCCCGCCATCGTGCTGGGCTGCTCGCAGCGCGTGCATCACGAGCGTCTGCGGGCAGCGCCCGGTGGCCCGCCCATGGAGGTGCTGCTGCGCGAATCCGGCGGTGGCGCCGTACTCACCGGCCCGTGGATGCTGGGCCTCTCCCTCGCATTGCCCAACAGCCACCCCTGGCTGGGCCGGGGCCTGCTGGAAAGCTACCGTCACCTGGGGCAGCTGTTTGCCGAGTGGTTGGCTGCGCAAGGTGTGCCAGCCCGCGCATTGCCGCCGGCCGAGCTGCCCGATCAACAAGCAGC
>JAYRLJ010000220.1:0-5523 GCA_041905305.1 Hylemonella sp.
AGCAGCACCGGCGCGCCGCGCGTGCAGTCGATGATGGTGGACTCGATGCCGACCGGGCAAGCGCCGCCGTCGAGCACCAGCAGGCCGTCACCGAACTCGTCGCGCACATGGGCGGCGGCGGTGGGGCTAACACGGCCGAACTTGTTGGCGCTCGGTGCCGCCACGCCATGCACGCCCAGCGAGTGCGCCGCGCGCAACAGGGCCTGCGCCACCGGATGCGCCGGGCACCGCAGGCCGACCGAGTCCTGCCCCCCGGCGGCGGCGGCACCGACCTCGGGCCGGCGCGGCAGGATGAGGGTGAGCGGACCAGGCCAGAAGGCCTGCATGAGTTGCCGGGCGAACTCCGGCACGTTGTGCGCAAAGTAGTCGACGCCCGCGGCGTCGGCCACATGCACGATCAGCGGGTGGTCGCTGGGCCGGCCCTTGGCGGCAAAGATCTTTGCCACCGCCACCGCGTTGGCGGCATCGGCGGCCAGGCCGTAGACGGTTTCGGTTGGCAGGCCGAGCAACTCGCCGCGCTGCAGCGTCTGCGCTGCCGCGGTGACGGCTGCCGGGTCGCGTCCGTCCAGGATCATCGCGCGCCGCGCCGTCAGAAGGGCTCGAGGCCCAGGATCTTGGCCGCCGCCAACGCGGTGGCGCGCACCTCATCCACCGAGGTGCCGGTGATGTTGAGGTGACCCATCTTGCGGCCGGGCTTGGCATCGAGCTTGCCGTACAGGTGCAGATGGGTGCCGGGCAGGGCCAGCACCTGGTCCCAGGGCGGCGCGTCGTTGAAGGCCAGCCAGATGTCGCCCAGCAGGTTGAGCATGATGGACGGGCCGTAGGCACGCGGCTGCACCAAGGGCAGGCCGGCGAGGGTGCGCACCTGCAGGTCGAACTGCGACTGGTCGCAGCCGTCGAGCGTGTAATGGCCGCTGTTGTGCGGGCGCGGCGCCATCTCGTTGACGATCAGGCTGCCGTCCTGCAGCACAAAGAACTCGACGCACAGCACGCCCACGTACTGCAGGCCTTCTGCTACCGATTTCGTAGCGGCCACCGCTTGTGCAGCAAGGGCGGAAGGCAGATTGCCTTCATACACCTCGGTCACAGCCAGGATGCCGTCGCGGTGCAGGTTGCGCTGCACCGGGAAGTTGACCATGCGGCCATCCCAGCCGCGCGCGACGATGACCGAGCACTCGTTGGCCAGCGGCAGCATCTTTTCCAGCACGCAAGGCACGTTCTTCAGGCCGTCCCAAGCGGCCACCAGCTCGGCACGTGTCTTCACGCGCACCTGGCCCTTGCCGTCGTAGCCCAGGCGCGCCGTCTTCAGGATGCCGGGCAACAGCTCATCCGTCACCGCCGCCAGTTGCGCGGGCGTGTCGATCACCGCATGCGGGGCCACCGGCACGCCGCAGCGCATGAAGTGCGCCTTCTCCTGCGCACGGTCCTGCGCGATGGCCACGGCGTCGGCGCTCGGCGCCACCGGGCGCTGGGCGGCCAACGCGCACAGCGCGGGGGCCGGCACGTTCTCGAACTCGGTGGTGATGGCCGCGCTGCGCTGCGCCAGCTGCGCCAGACCCGCTTCGTCGAGGTAGCCGGTGGAGACATGGTGGTGACTGACCAGCCCGGCCGGGCTGGACGCATCGGGGTCGAGCACGGCGGTGAAGTAGCCCATGCGCTGCGCGGCCTGCACGAACATGCGGCCGAGCTGGCCGCCGCCCATCACGCCCAGGGTGGCCGGCTGGCCGTTGACCCGGGTGCCGGGCAGGATGCGGGGTGGAATGGGGTGCTTACTCATATGGCGGGCGGCAGGTGCATGCCGCGCGCGGTGGCGGTCTGTTCGGCACGGTAGGCGTCGAGCTTGGCGCGCAGGGCCGGGTCTTCGTTGGCCAGCATGGCCACGGCGAACAGCGCGGCATTGGCCGCGCCGGCCTGACCGATGGCAAAGGTGGCCACCGGGATGCCCTTGGGCATCTGCACGATGCTGTGCAGCGAATCGACGCCCTGCAGGTGCTTGCTGGCCACCGGCACGCCCAGCACAGGCACCGTGGTCTTGGCCGCCAGCATGCCCGGCAGGTGGGCGGCACCACCGGCACCGGCGATGATGGCCTTCAGGCCGCGGCCGGCCGCACTTTCCGCGTAGGCGAACATGTCGTCCGGCATGCGATGCGCCGATACCACTTTGGCTTCGTGAGCGATGCCAAAGTGGTGGAGAATCTGGACTGCCTGTTGCATGGTGTCCCAGTCGGAGCTGGAACCCATGACCACACCAATGAGAGTTTTCATAATGTTGAGGACGGCGCTGGCCGCTGTGCCACAGCGCTGCGTCCCGCGAATGATCAGGACCGAATTTTACTTTTTTGCCCCGAGCTGCCCCAAATGATCGACATCACCACCGAAAACTTCGAAGCCGAGGTCATCCAGGCCTCCATGTCCGTGCCCGTGCTGGTCGATTTCTGGGCCCCCTGGTGCGGCCCGTGCAAGTCGCTCGGCCCCGTGCTGGAGAAGCTGGAGGAGGAGTTTGCCGGCCGCTTTGTGCTCGCCAAAATCAACTCCGACGAGCAGCAGGAACTGGCTGGCGCCTTCGGCATCCGCAGCATCCCGACCTGCGTGATGATGATGGGCGGCAAGCCGGTGGACGGTTTCATGGGCGCACTGCCCGAAGGCAAGCTGCGCGAGTTCCTGGCCAAGCACCTGCCAAGCGACGAAGCACTGCAGGCCCAGGCCGGCGCCGAGGAGGCGCAGGAGCACCTGGAGTCCGGTGACGTGGAAAGTGCGCTGGCGCGCATGGCTGCCGCCGTGGCGGCCGACCCCGGCAATGACGAACTGCTGTACGACTACATCAAGCTGCTGATCGGCACCGGCCATCTGGCACAGGCGGCTGGTGCACTGGCGCCGACGCTGGCGCGCATCCCGGTGCCGCTGCGCTTCGAGGGCCTGCAGCAGTGGCTCAACGCGCTGGAGTTCGTCAGCACCGACCCGCGCGGCCAGTGGACGCTCGCGCAGTTCGACGAGAAGATCGAGGCCAACAAACGCGACTTCGAGCACCGCTTTGCCAAGGCGCGCGTGCTGATGGCGCACAACGAATGGCTGGACGCGTTGGACGAGCTGCTGGAAATCATCATGCGCGACAAGAAGTGGGACGACGAAGCCCCGCGCAAGACCTTCATCGCCATCCTGGACCTGCTGACACCGCCCAAGCCCAAAGCCGGCCCCGAGGTGAGCGGAAAGACCGCCGGCGGCATCGAGCTCGCCGGCCACGCCACGGTGCAGGAAGACGAGCAGGCGGCGCTGGTATCAAGCTACCGCCGCAAGCTCAGCATGGCGCTGAATTGAAACACCCCCCGAGCGGCTGCGCCGCGCCCCCCTCTCTCGCCTGCGGCGGGAGGGGGGCGCACCCGACGGACTGGCGGAGCCAGTTCCGTGGGCGCTCTGGTCCTGTTACCCGTGTTGCCTACGTTGTCAGGCGGGTCAGGGCTTCGCGGTACTTGGCCGCAGTCTTCTCGATCACGTCTGCAGGCAGCTTGGGCGCCGGCGCGGTCTTGCCCCAGGGCTTGCCGTCCACGGTGGCGGTTTCCAGCCAGTCGCGCAGGAACTGCTTGTCGTAGCTCGGCGGGTTGGCGCCTTCCTTGTAGCCTTCCACCGGCCAGTAGCGCGAGGAGTCGGGCGTCAGCACCTCGTCCATCAGCACCAGGGTGCCGTCCTTGTCGAGACCGAACTCGAACTTGGTGTCGGCGATGATGATGCCCTTCTTCAAAGCGATCTCGCTGGCCGCCTTGTAGATGGCAATCGAGATGTCGCGGATCTTCGCGGCCAGCTCGGGGCCGATCATTTCCACGGTCCTCTCGAAGGTGATGTTCTCGTCATGCTCGCCGACCTCGGCCTTGGCCGCCGGGGTGTAGATCGGTTCGGGTAGTTTGCTGGCGTTCTTCAGGCCCGCCGGCAGCTTGACACCGCAGACCGACTGGCTGGCCTGGTACTCGGCCCAGCCACTGCCAGCGAGGTATCCACGCACCACCGCCTCCACCGGAATCGGTTTCAGGCGCTTGACCAGCATGGCGCGGCCCTTGACCTGTGCCACCTCGTCCGGCTTGACCACGCTCTCGGGCGCCTCGCCGGTGAGGTGATTCGGGCAGAGGTGACCCAGCTGGCCGAACCAGTACAGCGCCATCTGCGTCAGCAACTCGCCCTTGCCCGGGATGGGCTCGCCCATGATGACGTCGAAGGCGCTGATGCGGTCGGACGCCACCATCAGGATCCGGTCATCGCCAACGGCATAGTTGTCGCGCACCTTGCCGCGCGCCAGCAAGGGCAGGGAGGTGATGGAAGAGGTGTGCAGGGCAGAGGTCATGGAACAGCCTGGAAATGAAAAAGCCCGGCGTGCAACGCCGGGCCTGTGATTATCGCAAGAAGCGCCGCGGGGTCAGTTCACCACCTGGGCCAGCTCACCTTTGGCGTACTTGGCGGCCATGACCTGCAGGGTCGCGCCCTTGATCTTGGCGGCCTGGCCTTCGCAGCCGAACTCCAGATAACGCGCCTTGCAGACAGCCTTGGCGGCCTCGCGCGCCGGCTTGAGCCACTCGCGGGCGTCGAACTTGTCGGGGTTCTCGGCCAGGAACTTGCGCACCGCACCGGTCATCGCCAGGCGGATGTCGGTGTCGATGTTGATCTTGCGCACGCCGTACTTGATCGCTTCCTGGATTTCCTTCACCGGCACGCCGTAGGTTTCCTTCATCTTGCCGCCGTACTGGTTGATGATGGCCAGCAGCTCCTGCGGCACGGACGAAGAACCGTGCATGACGAGGTGGGTGTTGGGAATGCGCTTGTTGATTTCCTTCACGCGCGAAATCGCCAGGATGTCACCGGTGGGCGGACGGCTGAACTTGTAGGCACCGTGACTGGTACCGATGGCAATCGCCAGCGCGTCGAGCTGGGTGGCCTTGACGAACTGGGCGGCTTCCTCGGGGTCGGTCAGCATCTGGCTGTGGTCCAGCTTGCCCGCGGCGCCGATGCCGTCTTCCTCGCCGGCGTCGCCGGTTTCGAGGTTGCCCAGGCAGCCGAGCTCACCTTCCACGGTGACGCCGACCTTGTGGGCCATCTCGACCACCTTGCGCGTCACGTCGACGTTGTAGTCGAACGCTGCCGGGGTCTTGCCGTCTTCCATCAGCGAGCCGTCCATCATCACCGAGCCGAAGCCCAGGGCAATGGCGCCTTCGCAGACCTTGGGGCTGGTGCCGTGGTCCTGGTGCATCACCAGCGGAATGTGGGGATAGGCTTCGCAGGCGGCCTGGATCAGGTGCTTGATGAAGGGCTCGCCAGCGTACTTGCGGGCCCCGGCGCTGGCCTGCAGGATCACCGGCGCGCCGACTTCGTCAGCGGCGGCCATCACGGCCTGGACCTGCTCCAGATTGTTGACGTTGAAAGCCGGAATGCCGTAGCCGTTTTCGGCCGCATGGTCCAGCAGCTCGCGCATCGAGACGAGTGGCATGAATAACCCCTGGGGAAGTTGGTAACTGGTTGGTAACCCGAGATTTTATCCCTCCG
>JAYRLJ010000221.1:0-3658 GCA_041905305.1 Hylemonella sp.
GGTGGCGGCCCTCAGCGTGTTCTTTCAGAAGACCACCACCGGCCGGGCGCTGCGCGCGGTGGCGGACGACCACCAGGCCGCGCAATCGATCGGTATTCCGCTCAACCGCATCTGGGTCATCGTCTGGTGCGTGGCCGGTGTGGTGGCACTGGTGTCCGGAATGATCTGGGGCTCCAAGCTCGGCGTGCAGTTCTCGCTCACCACCGTGGCGCTGCGCGCCTTGCCGGTGGTGATCCTCGGTGGGCTGACCTCGGTGCCGGGCGCCATCATCGGCGGCCTGATCATCGGCGTTGGCGAGAAGCTGTCCGAAGTGTTCCTGGGGCCGTATGTCGGCGGCGGTATTGAGATCTGGTTTGCCTACGTGCTGGCGCTGCTGTTCCTGCTGGTGCGGCCACAAGGGTTGTTCGGCGAAAAGATCATCGACCGGGTATGAAATACACGGGCGATGATCTTTCAGTGCAGGCTAACTTGCGCAGCAAGTTAAGCGAAGCGTGCCGAAACTAAAAGATCGTTGAGAGTCAAATATGTTTTACAGAGAAAACGGTCAATTCAAAACCTCCTACAAGGCGGACCAGCAGATCTTCCCGATCGCGCAGGACCGGCTGGTCATCCTGTCGCTGCTGGCGGTGGCGTTTGTGGCGACACCCTTGATGGCGAGCGACTACACCTTCCGCGCCATCCTGATTCCCTTCCTGATCATGTCGCTGGCGGCGCTGGGCCTGAACGTGCTGGTGGGCTATTGCGGCCAGATCTCGCTCGGCTCCGGCGCCTTCATGGCGGTGGGGGCCTATGGCGCCTACAACTTCTTCGTGCGCGTGCCGGACATGCCGCTGATTCCCGCGCTGATCCTGGGCGGCCTGTGCGCCACCTTCTTCGGCATCCTGTTCGGCCTGCCGAGCCTGCGCGTCAAGGGCCTGTACCTGGCGGTGGCCACGCTGGCGGCGCAGTTCTTCAGCGACTGGATGTTCCTGCGCATCAAGTGGCTCACCAACGATTCGCCCTCCGGTTCGGTGTCGGTGTCTGAGCTGCAGGTGTTCGGCCTGCCGATCGACAGTGCCCAGAGCAAATACTGGTTCTGCCTCGCGATCCTGGTCGTCATGGCGCTGCTGACCAAGAACCTGGTGCGCGGTGCCATCGGCCGCGAGTGGATGGCCATCCGCGACATGGACGTGGCGGCTGCGGTCATCGGCATCCGCCCGATGTACGCCAAGCTCAGCGCCTTCGCCGTCAGCTCCTTCATCATCGGCGTGGCCGGGGCCTTGTGGGCCTTCGTCCACCTGGGTGCCTGGGAGCCGGCCGCCTTCTCGGTGGACGTGTCGTTCCGGCTCCTGTTCATGGTGATCATCGGCGGCCTGGGTTCCATCATGGGTGCTTTCTTTGGCGCCGCTTTCATCGTGGTGCTGCCCATCCTGCTCAACCAGTTCCTGCCGGCGCTGTTCAGCCTGTTCGGTGTCGAGATCTCGACCGCCGATATCTCACACGCCGAGCTGATGATCTTTGGTGGCCTGATTGTCTGGTTCCTGATCGTCGAGCCGCATGGCCTGGCCAAGCTGTGGTCCACCGCCAAGCAGAAGCTGCGCGTGTGGCCGTTCCCTTACTGAGTTCTCTGTCCGCTGGTATTTCCCGTGCTTCAACACATTCAACCCAAGGAGACAACCATGAAGCTTTCGAAACTGGTGATTGCCGCTGCCATGGTGGCCGCTGGCACGACGACCCTGGCCACCAGCGCCTTCGCGCAGGCCAAGGAACAATTCTTTCCGCTGCTGTCCTACCGTACCGGACCTTACGCGCCCAACGGCACGCCCTGGGCCAATGGCAAGCAGGACTACCTGAAGCTGATCAACGCCCGTGACGGCGGCATCAATGGCGTCAAGCTGACCTTCGAGGAATGCGAGACCGGTTATGCCACCGACCGCGGCGTGGAGTGCTACGAGCGTCTGAAAGGCCGCCCGGGCGTGACGCTGTTCGATCCGCAGTCCACCGGCATCACCTTTGCGCTGACCGAGAAGGCCCCCGCCGACAAGATGCCGCTGATCACGCTGGGCTACGGTCTGTCGGTGTCGCAGGATGGCATGGCGTTCAAGTGGAACTTCCCGCTCATGGGCAGCTACTGGACCGGTGCCGACATCCTGATCCAGCACATCGGCAAGGCCAATGGCGGTCTCGACAAGCTCAAGGGCAAGAAGATCGCGCTGGTCTACCACGACAGCCCCTTCGGCAAGGAGCCGATCCCGCTGCTGCAGGAGCGCGCGAAGATGCACGGGTTTGACCTGCAGCTGCTGCCGGTCACGGCGCCGGGCGTCGAGCAGAAAGCCACCTGGCTGCAGGTGCGCCAGAGCCGTCCCGACTACGTGCTGCTGTGGGGCTGGGGTGTGATGAACTCCACCGCGCTGAAGGAAGCGCAGGCCACCGGTTATCCGCGCGACAAGATGTATGGCGTGTGGTGGGCTGGCGCTGAGCCGGATGCCAAGGACGTGGGTGACGGTGCCAAGGGTTACAACGCGCTGGCGCTCAACACCGCCAGCCAGCAACCGAAGGTGATCCAGGAGATCCTCAAGCATGTGCATGCCAAGGGTCAGGGCACCGGTCCGAAGGACGAGGTGGGTTCCGTGCTCTACACCCGCGGCGTGATCATCCAGATGCTGGGCGTAGAAGCGGTGCGCCGCGCGCAGGAGCGCTTTGGCAAGGGCAAGGTCATGACCAGCGAGCAGGTGCGCTGGGGTCTGGAAAACCTGGCGCTGGACCAGAAGCGTCTGGATGCCCTGGGCTTCACCGATGTGATGCGCCCCCTGAGCACCTCGTGCGCCGACCACATGGGCTCGACCTGGGCGCGCGTGCACACCTGGGACGGCAAGAAGTGGAACATGTCGTCTGACTGGTACCAGGCGGACGAACAGATCATCAAGCCGATGGTCAAGGCCGGTGCCGACAAGTACCTGTCTGACAAGAAGATGACGCGTCGCGCCGCGAACGATTGCCAGTCCTGATTCGCACCGCGAATCAGCACTGGCAGAGGGTCGGCCCTCATAGGCTCACCCTCCCCACCCCCTCCCTTCCAGGGAGGGGCCGCGGCCCGACCGGGCCGCCAAATGAAAGAGTCGCTGCGCGGGTCTTTCATTTGGTCGAAAGGCATGGTTCATGGAACCCAGAAACATACTACTCAACGTCAACGGCATCGAGGTCATCTACAACCATGTGATCTTGGTGCTCAAGGGCGTGTCGCTGCAGGTGCCCGAGGGCGGCATCGTTGCCCTGCTGGGCGGCAACGGCGCCGGCAAGACGACGACGCTGCGCGCCGTCTCCAACCTGCTCAAGGGCGAGCGGGGCGAGGTGACCAAGGGCACGATCGAGTTGCGCGGTGAGCGCATCGAAAACCTGTCGCCGGCCGATCTGGTGCAACGCGGCGTGGTGCAGGTGATGGAGGGGCGGCATTGCTTTGCCCACCTGACGATCGAGGAGAACCTGCTCACCGGCGCCTACACGCGGCGCGACAAGGGGGAGATCGCCGCCAACCTGGAGAAGGTCTACGCCTACTTCCCGCGCCTGAAGACCCGCCGTACCTCGCAGGCGGCCTACACCTCCGGCGGCGAACAGCAGATGTGCGCCATCGGTCGCGCGCTCATGGCCAACCCCAGCATGGTGCTGCTGGACGAGCCGT
>JAYRLJ010000221.1:3668-5515 GCA_041905305.1 Hylemonella sp.
GAGATCGTGAAGGACCTGAACCAGAAGGAGCGCGTGACCTTCCTGCTGGCTGAGCAGAACACCAACATGGCGCTCAAGTACGCCGACTACGGTTACATCATGGAGTCGGGTCGCATCGTGATGGACGGCGCGGCGAGCGAGTTGGCCAGCAACGAGGACGTGAAGGAGTTCTACCTCGGCGTCGGTGGCGGCGAGCGCAAGAGCTTCAAGGATGTCAAGAGCTACAAGCGGCGCAAGCGCTGGCTGGCATGAGCCGGATGCACCCCCGTGGCGGCCCTGAGGCCGCCTCCCCCCTCAAGGGGGCAACGCCAGCAGCCCGGCCAAGCCGGTTCTGCGGCGTTCCCCGAATGGAACGTCGCGGGCGTGACGGGCTTGCGGAACAGGGAAGTCAGAGATGAGCAAACACTACGACACGCTTGAAACACGCGATCCCGCGCAGCGGGAGGCGGCGCTGATGGCGGCGCTGCCGGGCCATGTGGCGCGGGCGCAGCAGGCGGCGCCGGCGTTTGCGGAGATACTGCGTGGGGTGGATGCGGCGGCGGTGCACAGCCGGGCGGCGCTGGCCCAGTTGCCGGTGACGCGCAAGCACGAGCTGCTGGAGCGTCAGCAGGCCGCACGGGCGCAGGCGCCGGGGCGCGACCCGTTTGGCGGCTTTGCCGCCATCGGCTGGCGTGGCTTGCTGCGCAACAGCGGTGCGCGTCGGGTCTACCAGTCGCCCGGGCCGATCTACGAGCCCGAGGGGCATGCGGCGGACTACTGGCGCAGTGCACGGGCCTTTGCGGCGGCCGGCTTCGAGGCTGGTGATCTGGTGCACAACTGCTTCAGCTACCACCTCACGCCGGGTGCTTGGATCATGGAAGCCGGTGCGCAGGCCCTGGGCTGTACCGTGTTTCCGGGTGGGGTGGGCAATACCGAACAGCAACTGGCGGCGATTGCCGACCTGCAGCCGGTGGCCTACGCCGGCACGCCAAGCTTCCTGAAGATCCTGGTGGAGAAGGCGCAGGAGGCGGGTATGCCGTTGTCCTTCAGCAAGGCCATGGTCAGCGGCGAGGCGTTTCCGCCCAGCCTGCGCGACTGGTTTGCCGAGCGCGGCATCACCGGCTACCAGTGTTACGCCACGGCGGACGTGGGCCTGATCGCCTACGAAACATCGGCGCGCGAGGGATTGGTGCTCGACGAGGGCGTAATCCTGGAGATCGTGCGTCCGGGTACGGGCGACCCCGTGGCCGAAGGCGAGGTGGGCGAGGTGGTGGTGACGGTGCTCAACCCGGATTACCCGCTGATCCGCTTCGGTACTGGTGATTTGTCGGCCATACTGCCCGGTGCCTGCCCGACCGGCCGGACCAACACCCGTATCCGGGGGTGGTTGGGCCGTGCCGACCAGACCACCAAGGTGCGCGGCATGTTCGTGCATCCGGGCCAGGTGGCGGAAATCGTCAAGCGCTTCCCCGAGGTGGCGCGGGCCCGCCTGGTCGTGACTGGCGAGATGGCCAACGACACCATGACGCTGAAGGTGGAGACGGCCTGCAGCGGCCCGGGCGAACTCGCGGTGCGCCTGGCCGAAACCATCCGGGAAGTGACCAAGTTGCGGGGCGAGGTGGAGCTGCTCTTGCCCGGCACCTTGCCGAACGACGGCAAGGTGATCGAGGACGCGCGCAGCTACAAGTAGTTGCCCCTAAGTAGTTACCGCTACTGACAGCGTGCGGCAGGCCGGTACACTTTTCAGCTTCTTTAGAGGAGATGCCATGAAACGCTTGCTGGTTCTGGCCGCTTTGGCGGCTGCGTGGGCTGTCAATGCCCAGACTGCCTACCCGGGCAGCAAATCCATTACCATCGTCGTGCCGTTT
>JAYRLJ010000222.1:0-5506 GCA_041905305.1 Hylemonella sp.
TTCTAGGTCTCCGGTGATCACGAGGGGAAAACAGCCCCGGCATTATGACATTCAGGATACGGATCACATGCCCGCTATCGCGGCACGGCATGGCAGGAAGTTCTGGAAGGTGCATGGCTTCGCCCGGGAAATCGGCTACAAACTGCAGGCGGGCCCGAAAAGTGTCATCGGTCCGGAATCCATATCAAAGCTTGGGGGATGTTCATGTTGCAAGGTATGCATGTCGTTTTGCGTCCGTGGGTGATTGCCTTGGCGGCCTGGGGCGGCATGCTGTTGCCGTCCTTGTCCGCGCAAGCCCAGGACATCGTGATCGGCCAGATCGGGCCGTTCACGGGTCTGCCGGTTCCGGACGCCCCGCAGGTGAATCAGGGCATCCGGGCCTACCTGGCCCAGGTCAACAAGGCCGGTGGCGTGCAAGGGCGCAAGATCAGCCTGTTCGAGTTGGACGACGGGTACTCTGCGGACGGCTTTGTGTCGCGCATGGAGGAAGCGATGCAGCGCAAACCGGTGGCGTTGATTTCGCCGGTGGGCTCGGCCGCCATCAAACGCATGCTGGACGACAAGCTGCTCGATAAGCACGACGTGGTGGTCATGAATGCCGTGCCCGGCGCGGAGGCCCTGCGCAATCCGGGGCATCCGCGTCTGTTCCACGTGCGCGCTGGCGACAAGCAGCAGCTGGAGAAGATCGTCAACCATGCGCGCACGCTCAGCATCCTCAAGTTGGGGGTGCTGTACCAGAACATCCCCATGGGGGCTTCCGGCATGAAGGTGGTGCAGGACGAGGCAGCCCGCCTGACGGGCATGGACGTCAAGGGCCTGCAAGCCAGCACCAATCCCGAGGAGTTGGCCAAGGCCGCGCAGGAAGTTGCCAAGCTCAACGCCCAGGGCGTGCTGGTGATTGGTGCACCACCTTTTGCGTCGGCCGGTGTGGCGCAGCTGCGCAAAGTCGGTGTAACGCAGTCGATCTTCATCCTGTCCGATACCGCACCGGGCCTGCTGGTCAAGGTGGCGGGTGATTCGGCGCGTGGTGTCGGCATTGCCCAGGTCTACCCCAACCCCAACGGTCGCACCTCGGGGCTGATGCGGGAGTTCCAGGCGGCCATGAAGGCTGCCTATCCTGACATGAGCAGCTATGCGACGTTCCAGCTCGAAGGCTATCTGTCGGCGCGCGTGCTGGTCGAGGGCTTGCGCCGCTCCAAGGACGTTACCAAGCCAGAGGCCCTGGCCAAGGCCTTGCGGGGTATGGGGGAGCTGGACATGGATGGCTACCGGATTGATTTTTCCAAGGGCAATGCCGGCAGCCGCTTTGTCGACATCGCCGTGGTCGGTGCGGACGGACGCCTGCTTTACTAGTGCATCGGGGGTATTTGCCGCCGGTATTCATGTGCGGTGGCACTGGCTAGAATGGAAGCACCGTATCTGCGGTTTGGATATCGCAAATCGTTATATCTACCAGTCTGAAATTTGACTTGCGATGGAGCTGATTTGCGGCGAAAGTAACGCGCCTCTACCGTTATGCGGATTCGGGCCCCGGGCTTGGAATCTCCGGTCGGGGCAATAACTCTATATAGGAGCCTTCCCATGAAAAAACGTGTGTTTCTCAGTGCTTCCGCCGTGGCGGTCCTGGCCTTGTCTTCGGCTGCTGTGCTGGCGCAAGACAACACTTTCAAGATCGGCCTGATCTTGCCCATGACGGGGCAGCAGGCGTCGACGGGTCGCCAGATCGAGGCGGCTGCGAAACTTTTCATGGCCCAGAACGGCGACATGGTGGCCGGCAAGAAGGTCCAGTTGATCGTCAAGGATGACACCAGCGTGCCGGATGTGACCAAGCGCCTGGCGCAGGAGCTGGTGGTGAACGACAAGGTCAACGTGCTGGCCGGCTTCGGCATCACGCCTTCGGCCCTGGCCACTGCCCCGATCGCCACCCAGTCCAAGACCCCGATGGTGGTGATGGCTGCCGCAACCTCCAGCATCACCCAGGCCTCGCCGTTCGTGGTGCGCACCAGCTTCACGCTGCCGCAGGCTTCGGTCTCCATGGCCGACTGGGCTGCCGCCAAGGGTGGCATGAAGAAGGTGGTGACCCTGGTGAGCGACTACGGCCCGGGCATCGATGCCGAGAAGTTCTTCAAGGACCGCTTCATCTTCAACGGCGGCACCATCGTCGAGTCGCTGCGTGTGCCGATGCGCAACCCCGATTTCGCCCCCTTCCTGCAGAAGGTGCGTGACGCCAAACCCGATGGCCTGTTCGTGTTCGTGCCGTCCGGTGCCGGCGCGGCGGTCATGAAGCAGTTCCTGGAGCGCGGCATGGACAAGGCCGGCATCAAGCTGATCGGTACCGGTGACATCACCGACGACGACCAGCTGAACGACATGGGCGACGGCGCCCTGGGCGTGGTCACTGCGCACCACTACGCAGCGGCCCACCCCTCGGCCACCAACAAGAAGTTCGTCGAGGCGTTCAAGAAGGCCAACAAGGGCATGCGCCCCAACTTCATGGCCGTCGGTGGCTATGACGGCATGCGTGTGATCTACGAAGCGCTCAAGGCCACCAAGGGTCAGGGCGGCGGCGAGGCGCTGCTCAACGCCATGAAGGGCCAGACCTTCGAAAGCCCGCGCGGCCCGATGTTCATCGACGCGCAGACCCGCGATGTGGTGCACAACATCTACCTGCGCAAGGTGGAGCGCCAGGGCGGCGAGCTCCACAACGTGGAATTTGACGTCATCAAGGACGTCAAGGACCCCGGCAAGTCCAAGTGATGAGCCGTCCATGGGTGCTGCCGGTCAAGGCGGTGCCCATGGATTTTTTTTTGCCTTGCTCGATGTGACCTAGTTCATGCTAACGATTCTGTTTGACGGCATTGCCTACGGCATGCTGCTATTTATCCTGGCGGTCGGTCTGGCCGTGACCATGGGCCTGATGAACTTCATCAACCTGGCCCACGGTGCCTTCGCCATGGGCGGCGGCTACATCACCGTCGTGCTGATGCAGCGCTACGACGTGCCCTTCCTGATCTGCCTGCCGGTCGCGTTCCTCGCCATGGCGTTGCTGGGCGCGGTGCTGGAGCGCACGCTGTACCGTCCGATGTACAAGAAGCCGCACCTGGACCAGGTTCTGTTTTCCATCGGCCTGACCTTCATGGCCGTGGCGGCCATGGACTACTTCATGGGATCGAGCCAGCAGATCGTCCAGTTGCCCGAGTGGCTCAAGGGGCGTACCGAACTGGGTGACGGTTCGCTGATGCTGGGCATGGGGCACTATCGCCTGTTCATCATTGCCGTCTGCGCGGCGCTGACGATTGCGCTGCAGTACATCCTGACCAAGACCCGCTTCGGCAGTCGCCTGCGTGCGTCGGTGGACGACCAGCGCGTCGCCGCCGGCCTGGGCATCAATGTCAACGTGGTCTTTCTGGCCACCTTTGCCGTCGGCTCCGGCCTGGCCGGGCTGGGCGGTGCGCTGGGCGCGGAAGTGATGGGCCTGGATCCCACCTTCCCGCTGAAGAACATGGTGTATTTCCTGATCGTGGTCGCCGTCGGCGGCACCTCATCGATCACCGGTCCGCTGCTGGCGGCGCTGCTGCTGGGCATCGCGGACGTGGCCGGCAAGTATTTCATTCCGAATTTCGGTGCCTTCATCGTCTATTTCCTGATGATCGTCATCCTGATCTGGCGTCCCCAGGGCCTGTTCGTCCGCAAGGGGGGCAAGTAATCATGAACGCGCAAGAATCTCTACACGACAGCCGCCGCTGGAAGCTGTGGGAGCCGGTGTTCTGGCTCCTGGCCCTGGCGACCCCCTTTGTGCTGGGCAGCCACGCACTGATCATCAATGAAATCGCCATCGTGGCGCTGTTCGCCGTCTCGCTGGACCTGCTGCTGGGCTACACCGGCATCGTCTCGCTCGGCCATGCGGCGTTCTTCGGCATGGGCGCCTATACCGCTGCCCTGTTTGCCAAGCACGTCATGCCGGACCCGCTGGTCGGCCTCGGCGTGGCGATCGTGACCGCGACCGTCTTCGGCGCCGTGTGCTCGGTGACCATCATGCGCGGCACCGACCTGACGCGCATCATGGTGACCATCGGCGTCGGCCTGATCATGATGGAACTGGCCAACAAGCTTGACTTCACCGGCGGTGCCGATGGTCTGCAGGGCGTGATCATGGGCCCGCTGCTGGGCCGCTTCGAGTTCGACCTGCAAGGGCAGACCGCGGCCTGGTATTCGCTTACCGTGCTGCTGATCTTCTTTATCTTGGCCAAGCGCCTGGTGGACTCGTCCTTCGGCGCCACACTGATGGCCGTGCGCGACAACCGGCTACGCGCGATGGCCATCGGAATCCCGGTCACCTCGCGTCTGGCCGTGATCTACACCATTGCCGCCGGCGTGGCCGGCGCGGCCGGTGCGCTGCTGGCGCAAACCACCAGCTTTGCCTCGATCGACGTGTTCGAGTTCCACCGCTCGGCTGACCTGATGCTGCTGCTGGTGATCGGCGGCATCGGCTGGCTGTACGGTGGCGTCGCGGGTGCGATCGTGTTCAAGATCATGCAGGACTGGCTGTCTTCCATTACGCCGCAATACTGGACGTTCTGGATCGGCCTGTTCCTGGTGGTGCTGGTGATGGTCGGGCGCGAGCGTCTGATCCGTCCCTGGACCTGGTTTGGGGGTAAGAAGTGATGAGCAGTCCTGAAATCGTTCTCTCTGCACAGGGGCTGGTCAAGCGCTTCGGCGGTATCACTGCCACCGGTAATGTCAACCTCGACCTGCGCAAGGGCGCCCGTCATGCCCTGATCGGCCCCAACGGCGCCGGCAAGACCACGCTGATCAACCTGTTGACCGGCGTGCTGGAGCCCACCGAGGGCCGCATCGTGCTGCAGGGCAAGGACATCACCAACCTGGCACCGCATGAGCGCGTGCGTCGCGGCATGGTGCGGACCTTCCAGATCAACCAGCTGTTCGATACGCTGACGCCGCTGGAAACCCTGGCGCTGACCGTGTCACAGCACGTTGGCTTGGGCGGCCGTTGGTGGCAGGCACTCGGCAAGCGCCGCGACGTCACCGAGCGCTGCGAAAAGCTGCTCGAGCAGTTCCACCTGACCGAGGTGATGAACCAGAAGACCAATGTGCTGGCCTACGGCAAGCGTCGTCTATTGGAAATCGCCATTGCCTTGGCCTGCGAGCCCAGCGTGCTGCTGCTCGACGAACCGGTGGCGGGCGTGCCCGCCGGCGAGCGCGAGGAACTGCTGCAAACCGTGGCGGCCCTGCCGGCCGATGTGTCGGTGCTCCTGATTGAACATGACATGGATCTCGTATTTAGTTTTGCCAACCGCATGACGGTGCTGGTCAACGGCACCGTGCTGACCGAAGGCGACCCCGACACCATCGCCAATGACCCGCAGGTCAAGGCGGTCTACCTCGGCCATGGCGAGGAGCTGTCGCATGGCTGATCTGCTCAAAGTCGAAAACCTGAGTGCGGGCTACGGCGAGGCCGTGGTGCTGCACGATGTGTCGGTGGCCC
>JAYRLJ010000223.1:0-5492 GCA_041905305.1 Hylemonella sp.
CGCTGGTGCTGGTGGTGCCGGCCAGCAGCCCCTACAAGACGCTCGACGACGTGCTGCGCGCCAGCAAGGCCCGGGCAGGCGGCCTGTCGTCGGCATCGCCCGGCACCGGCACCTCACCGCACATGGCACTGGAGTTCCTTGCCTACCAGTCGGGCGTGAAGTTCACGCACGTGCCCTACAAGGGTAGCGGCCCGGCGGTGCAGGACGTGATCGGCGGCCAGGTGGACATGATGTTCGACACCTTGCTGGTGGTCGGCCCCCATATCCAGTCCGGCAAGCTGCGCCCCATCGCGGTCAGCAGTTCCAAGCGCGTGGAGTCCTTGCCAAACGTTCCCACCATCGCCGAGGCCGGCCAGAAGGGCTTCGATGTGGGGTCCTGGCAGGCGGTGTTTGCGCCGGCCGGCACACCCAAGCCCATCGTGGACCGCCTGCACGCGGAAATCATGAAGATCGTCGCGACACCGGAAGTCCAGGCTCGGCTGAAGAGCTTCGGCATGGTGCCCTCCAGCATGACCCCGGCGGAACTTGGCGAGTACCAGAAGGCCGAGGTGGCCAAGTGGGCGCAGGTGATCAAGTCCGCAGGCATCAAGGCCGATTGAGCAGCGCAAACGCCATGGGACGATACTTCCTTCACGTAGCAAACGCCGCCTAGCCATCCGCATGAGCCTGACCTCCCCCGACGGCATCGCCACGGTCTATGTATCCAATGCCGACAGCCGCGAGATCAGCGTGCTGGAACTGGACAAGCGCGCCGGCACCCTGCGGGCGCTCCAGACCGTGGCGGTGGGCGGCATGGCCATGCCCATGGCGCTCAGCCCCGACCGGAAGGTGCTCTACGTGGCCCTGCGTTCGGAACCGTTCGCGGTCGCGGCCTTGCGCATCGACGACAGCACCGGCCAGCTCAGCCCCTTGGGACAGGCGCCGCTGCCCGACAGCATGGCGTGGATCACGACCGACCGCAGCGGGCACTGGCTCCTGGCCGCCTCCTACGGCGGCCACCGCGCCAGCATCTCGCCCCTCGGCGCAGAGGGCAGGCCCGCCGCCGCCGTGCAGGTCGTGCCCAACGGCCGTAACGCGCACGCGGCCGTGCCGGCCCTGGACAACCGCCACGTCTACGTCACCAGCCTGGGCACGGACCAGGTGCTGCACTGGCGCTTCGACGCCACCACCGGCCAGCTCACGCCCAACGACCCACCGGCCATGGACGCCCGCCCAGGCAGCGGCCCGCGCCACCTGGTGTTCCACCCGAACGGCCGCCATGCCTATCTGCTGGGCGAGCTCGACGCCACGGTGGAACTGCTCGCGGTCGACGCCGAGCGGGGGTGCCTGGCGCGCCGTCAGCACTGGCCCACCCTGCCGCCCGATTTCGATGGCACGCCCTGGGCCGCCGACCTGCACCTCACGCCGGACGGGCGCTTTCTCTATACCAGCGAGCGCAACTCCAGCACGCTGGCGATCTGGCGCGTTGACGCCCGCGATGGCATGCTCACGCTGGTGGACCACCAGGCCACCGAGCAGCAGCCGCGCGGCTTTCAGATCGACGCCTCGGGGCAGTGGCTGCTGGCGGCCGGCCAACGCTCGCACAGCGTCACGCTGTACCGCATCGACGGCGACAGCGGCCGCCTGACCCCGGTCCAGCGCATTGCGGTGGGCCAGGGTCCGAACTGGATCGAGATCGTCGATCGCTCCTGATCTTTGAACATGAACGCGCAGCCCATCATCATCCGCATGCAGGCCACGGACAACGTGGCCATCGTCGCCAACGAAGGCGGTCTGCCCGCCGGCACCGCCTTGCCCGAGCAAGGCGTCACCCTGCGCGACAAGGTGCCGCAGGCGCACAAGGTTGCGCTGGTCGACATCGCAGCCGGTGCCGCAGTACTGCGCTATGGCGTGCCCATCGGATACGCCAAGGCGGCCATCCCCGCCGGCAGCTGGGTGCACGAGCGCCTGCTGGACCTGCCGGCGGCGCGTGAGCTGCAGGGCCTGCCCATGGCCACCGTCAAGCGCCCAGCGCTGGAGCCGCTGCAAGGCTACACCTTCGAGGGCTACCGCAATGCCGACGGCTCGGTCGGCACGCGCAACCTGCTGGCCATCACCACCACGGTGCAATGCGTGGCCGGCGTGGTGGACGTGGCGGTGGAACGTATCCGCAAGGAATTGCTGCCGCACTACCCGAACGTGGATGGTGTCGTGGGCCTGGAGCACAGCTATGGCTGCGGCGTCGCCATCGATGCGCCCGAGGCGCCGATCCCGATCCGCACGCTGCGCAACATCAGCCTCAATCCCAATTTCGGCGGCGAGCTCATGGTGGTCAGCCTGGGCTGCGAGAAACTGCAGCCGGAACGCCTGTTTCCGTCCCGCACCATCCCGATCGAGGCGGCCAGCGACACCCGTGGAAGCGCTTCGGGGACGTTGGACACCGTCTGTCTGCAGGACAGCGCCCACGTCGGCTTCATGAGCATGATCGATGACATCGTCGCCCATGCCCGCCCGCACCTGGAACGCCTGAATGCGCGCCGCCGTGAGACCGTGCCGGCCAGCGAACTGGTGGTGGGCGTGCAGTGCGGCGGCAGCGACGCCTTCTCCGGCGTGACCGCCAACCCGGCCGTCGGCTATATGGCCGACCTGCTGGTGCGTGCCGGCGCCACGGTCATGTTCAGCGAGAACACGGAAGTGCGGGACGCCGTGGAGCAGCTCACCAGCCGCGCCGCGACGCCTGAGATCGCCGCGTCCATCGTGCGCGAACTCGGCTGGTACGACCAGTACCTGGCGCGCGGCCGCGTCGACCGCGCGGCCAACACCACGCCCGGCAACAAGGCTGGTGGCCTGTCGAACATCGTCGAGAAAGCCATGGGTTCTATCGTCAAGAGTGGCACATCCCCGATCGCGCACGTTCTGTCACCGGGCGACAAACTCGGGCGCGAGCAGCGTGGCCTGGTCTATGCCGCCACCCCGGCGTCCGACTTCATTTGCGGCACGCTGCAACTGGCCGCCGGCATGAACTTGCACGTGTTCACCACCGGCCGCGGCACACCCTACGGCCTGGCCGAGTGCCCGGTGGTCAAGGTCGCGACCCGCACGGAACTGGCACGGCGCTGGCATGACCTGATGGACATGAATGCGGGCCGCGTGGCCGATGGCGACATGAGCATCGAGCAAGCTGGCTGGGAACTGTTCCACCTGCTGCTGGACGTGGCCAGCGGCCGCAGGAAGACCTGGGCCGAGCAGTGGAAGCTGCACAACGCCCTGGTGCTGTTCAACCCCGCGCCGGTCACCTGAACCGGCGCAATCGGCGGCCTCAGCTGCCCGCCACCTTCATGCGATTGATGAGGATGGAGCCGACCGTCTTGGCGCCGTAGTTGTAGGCATCCGCGCCCACCGCTTCGATGCCTTTCAACATGTCTTTCATGTTGCCGGCGATGGTGATCTCCTGCACCGGATAGGCAATGCGCCCTTTTTCCACCCAGAAGCCGCTGGCGCCGCGCGAGTAGTCGCCGGTCACGTAGTTCACGCCCTGGCCCATCAGTTCGGTGACGAACAGGCCGGTACCGAGCTTCTGCAGCATGGCATCAAGGTCATCGCCCGGCGTCGTCAGGCGCGAAGTCATGAACAGGTTGTGCGAGCCGCCAGCGTTGCCGGTGGTCTTCATGCCGAGCTTGCGCGCCGAATAACTGCTGAGAAAGTAGCCCTGCACGCGCCCGGCTTCCACCACGTTGCGGGCCTGCACGCGCACGCCCTCTTCGTCGAAGGGCGAGCTGCCCTTGCCGCGCAGCACGAACGGGTCTTCCCGGATGTCGATGTGCTTCGGCAGCACGGGCTTGCCCAGCGAGTCGAGCAGGAACGAACTCTTGCGGTACAGCGCACCGCCGCTCAAGGCCTGCACCAGCGCGCCCAGCAGGCCAGCGGCCAGAGGCGACTCGAACAACACGGGCACTTCGCGCGTGCTGATCTTGCGCGCCTTCAGGCGGCTGAGAGCGCGCTCGGCGGCGTAGCGACCAATGGCTTCGGGCAGCGCCAGGTCTTCCGGATGGCGTTGCGAGCTGTACCAGTAGTCGCGCTGCATGTCGTCACCCTTGCCCGCAATCGGTGACACCGAAATCGAGTGACGCGAACTGGCGTAGCCGCCGCGAAAGCCGTGCGTGTGGGCGCTGAAGAAATGCGACTGCTGGGCCGACACCGCCGCGCCCTCGCTGTTGGTAATGCGGCGGTCGGTGGCGAGAGCCGCCGACTCGGTGGCGCGGGCGATCTCGGCCGCCTGCTCGCTGGTGATGGTCCAGGGGTGAAAGAGGTCGAGCTCACGCCCGGCTTCGTCGTGGTGCACCACGTCCGCCGCGTCCGGCAGGCCGGCCACCGGGTCTTCGGCGGTGAAGCGCGCGATGTCGAACGCCGCCTGCACGGTCTGCTCGATGGCGGCGCGCGAGAAGTCGGAGGTGCTGGCGTTGCCGCGGCGATGGCCCACATAGACCGTGACGCCGAGCGACTTGTCGCGGTTGCGCTCCACGTTCTCCAGCTCACCCTTGCGCACCGACACGCTCAGGCCACAGCCTTCGGACGCCTCGGCACCGGCGTCCGTGGCCCCGAGTTTCCTGGCGTGCGCCAACGCAGCGTCGACGAGTTCTTCGAAGGTGGCGCGGCTGTAGCTGAAGCCGCTTTCGGCACGGGGGTCGGGTTTCTTCATAGCGGAGGCTATGATACTTGGCCGTGCGCAATCACCCCGCGCCACACCGGATTCCCCCACATGTCACGCAAACCGAAAAAAGGCTACTTCGTCCGAGGCCAGTTCGTCGCCGAAGGCAGCGAACTCGACCTGGAGCTCAAGCGCGAGCTCAAGGGCGACACCGAGATCAGCAAAACCGACCTCAAACGTGAGAGCACCGAGCTGCAAAAGCTCGGCGAAGAGCTGCTGACGCTGCGTGCCGACCTGATGGCCAAACTCGACCTGTCGGACAAGCTGCGCGACGCCCTGAATGACGCCAAGCGCATCACCAACTTCGAAGGCAAACGACGCCAGATGCAGTTCATCGGCAAGCTGATGCGCCTGCTCCCGCCCGAAACCATCGAGGCCGTGCGCGCCGCGCTGGCCGAGCAGCGCGCCCCGTCGGCGCGCGAAACCGCGCTGCTGCACGCCGCCGAGCAATGGCGCGAACGCCTGATTGCCGACGACGACGCGGTGGCGCAGTGGATCAACACCTTCCCCGGCACCGACACCCAGCAGCTGCGCGCCCTGGTGCGCCAGGCGCGCAAGGACGCCGTGCCGGCCGACAAGGCCACGGTCTCGCAAGGCCTGGCGCCGCGCCAGGGCCGCGCCTACCGCGAGATCTTCCAACTGGTGCGCGAACAACTCAACGCCGACAGCAAGGACAACGACCATGAGTGACGCCAGCTGCGACCCCGTCAAGATCGGCATCGTCTCCATCAGCGACCGCGCCTCCAGCGGCGTCTATGAAGACTAGGGCCTGCCCGCGCTCAAGGACTGGCTGGGCCGCGCGCTG
>JAYRLJ010000224.1:0-5484 GCA_041905305.1 Hylemonella sp.
TTGCCGGTCTTCTGCTCAATGGTTTCGAGGGCACCGTAGATGATGCGCTCGGCAACAGCCTTCTTGCCGCCTTCCATGATCACGTTCATGAACTTGGAGAGTTCGACATTGCCGAATTTCGGATCCGGCAGGATTTCACGTTTAGGGACTTCGCGACGACGTGGCATTTTTCACCTCTTTGCTTCAGCTGATGTCTGAACGTCCTGAATTCTTCAGACACCGCGCAAACCCATCGGGATTTGCACTTACTCGACCCATGTTCTGGGTCACTACGCTGGATTGGCTCGTCTACAAACCAAAACAGCACCTTGTTTTGAAAGCTCTTCTTAAGCCTTCTTGGGGCGCTTGGCGCCGTACTTGGAACGCGCCTGCTTGCGGTCTTTCACGCCCTGCAGGTCAAGCGAGCCACGCACGATGTGGTAACGCACACCCGGCAGGTCTTTCACACGGCCGCCGCGCACGAGCACCACGGAGTGTTCCTGCAGGTTGTGGCCTTCACCACCGATGTAGGAAATGACTTCGAAACCGTTGGTCAGGCGCACCTTGGCGACCTTACGCAGAGCGGAGTTCGGCTTCTTGGGGGTCGTGGTGTACACACGGGTGCAGACACCGCGACGCTGCGGAGAGTTTTGCATCGCGGGGCTCTTGGACTTGGTCGTTTCGACCTCACGCCCCTGACGCACGAGCTGGTTAATGGTTGGCATTGAAAACGTCCCTCAACGTTTGAAAAAACGAAAACGTGAAACCCTTCGGAAATTCCGAAAAGCCTTCTAGTGTATCAGGTCAGCTGGTGCGCCGCAATAAATTTCAGTCCACTGCGATAGCACGCACTCACTCGCTAGCAGGCCGGCTCACTTGATCCACAGGCGCAGGGCATCCCAGGCGCGCCCCAGCACGCCAGCCTGGTCAACCGCTTCCAGAGCCAGCAACGGCACATCCACAAGTGACTGCTCACCTGCAGTCACCTTCAGCGTCGCCAACTGCTGCCCCTTGGCAAAAGGCGCCACCAGCGGGTCGGTGCGCACGACTTCGGTCTTGAGCTTGGTGGCCGTGCCCGCCGGCACCGCCACCACGATGGCCTGCGGCCGGCCCAAGCCGACTTGCGAGGACTTGCCTTTCCAGACCCCCGGGGTGACCACCGCCTGGTTGGCCTCGAACAGCTTGACCGCCTCGAACGCGGTGTAGCCCCAGTTCAGCAGCTTTTGCGACTCGTTGGCGCGCGCCTGCTCGCTGGCCGTGCCCAGCACGATGGACAACAGACGGCGGGGCCCCGCTGCCTCGGGCGAGCCCGGCGTCGCGCCGACCTTGCCCAGGTTGGGAAAGTTGCGCTGGGCCGTGGCGATCAGGCAATAGCCGGCCGCCTCGGTGTGGCCGGTCTTGAGGCCGTCGACCGACGGATCACGGAACAGCAGCAGGTTGCGGTTGCTGTCGTTGGCCGCCGGCGTGCCGGCATAGCGGTACTTCTTGATGGCGTAGTAATGCACGTACTCCGGGAAGTCGCGCATCAGCCGCGTGGCCAGGATGCTGAGGTCACGCGCGGTGGTGGTGTGTCCCGCCTCGGTCAAGCCTTCCGGATTGCGGTAGCCGGTGGACTTCATGCCCAGCAGCTTGGCCTGTTCGTTCATCAGCTGCACGAAGCGTTCGACCGTACCGCCCACGCCCTCGGCCAAGGCAATGGTCGCGTCGTTGCCGGACTGCACGATCATGCCCTTGATCAGATCTTCCACCGGCACTTTCATCTTGGGATCGATGAACATGCGCGAGCCCGGCATGCGCCAGGCGCGCTCACTCACCGGCAGCGTCTGCTGCAGGTCGATCTTCTTCGCGCGCAGCGCATCGAACACCAGGTAGGCGGTCATGAGCTTGGTCAGCGACGCGGGCTCGACCGGGCTGTCGATGTCCTTGGCTGCCAGCATCTGGTTGGCGGTGACATCCAGCAACAGATAGGAGCGCGCCGCGATCTCGGGCGGCTGCGGCATCGTCAAGGCGCACACCGGACCGGCAGCCAACCCCAATACGGCGGCACAAACAAGCAGGATTTTTTTCATCAGAGGTTTGCACTGAGGTGGCGAACCACCAGGTTTTTCAGAAGAGGCAGTTGCCCATGGAAGAAATGGCCGCCACCGGGAATCACCGTCACCGGCAGCAGCTGCGGCCGCGCCCAGTCCATCACAGCGCTCAAGGGCACGGTATCGTCATGCTCGCCGTGCACCACCAGGGTACGCTCGTGCGCCTCCGGCGGCAACGCAGCCACCTTGAAGCGACTGGCCGCGGCACCGACGAACACCAGCTTGTCGATCTGCCGCTGCGGCCACAGCGTCAGCAGGGCCTGGCTCATGACGAAGGAGCCGAAGGAAAATCCGGCCAAAGCCAGCGGCCCCTCAGGTGCGCATTGCTGCACCACCGCCAGGAAGTCCTCGGTCTCGCCGCGGCCTTCGTCATGCTGGCCGGCACTGGCACCGACGCCGCGGAAATTGAAGCGCACGGCGCGCCAACCGCATTGCACAAAGGCACGCGCCAGCGTCTGCACCACCTTGTTGTCCATGGTGCCGCCAAACAGCGGGTGCGGGTGGGCAATGATGGCCACGCCACGGGGATGGGCGCCGGCGGCCAGCTGCGGCTCATCGCGCAGCGCCTCGATGGTGCCGGCCGCTCCCGTCAGCAACAGGCGCTCGGTCTGGGCGTTCATCTCAGCGGCCCAGATGCGGCGGCGTCAACAGGCGCTCGACCACCTGCCCGTTCTTCAGGTGCGATTCGACGATCTCGTCGATGTCGGTCGCATCCACATAGGAATACCAGACCGCCTCCGGATAGACCACGGCCACCGGACCGGCTGCACAACGGTCCAGGCAGCCGGCCTTGTTGACGCGCACCTTGCCGGTACCGGCCAGACCCGCCTCCTTGACCAAGGCCTTGCAGCGGTCAAACGCGGCCTGCGCCTGGTGGCGGGCACAGCACTCCGAGCCGTCGCTGCGCTCGTTCAGGCAGAAGAAGATGTGGCGCTGGTAATAGGAGGATGCGGCGGGTGTCGCCGGCTTGTTTGCGGAGTCGTTCATACCGGCCATTTTAGTTTTTCGGGTTCTGCCGCCAGACGCGGGTCAGCACATACAGCAAGGCCGCGTAAGGCCATAGCCAGCCCAGCCACTGAGCCAGCCCGTGGAAACGGATGAAGCGCCCTTGCTCCCAGGTCTGCAGCGTCTGCGCAAAGTAGGCGCTGGTCGGTGCCTGGTTGATGATGCTCAGGAACACGCCCAGCGCCAGCAGCATCAGCGAGGCACTGGCACGCGCGGGCACGCCGACCAGCAATACCGCCAGCACCAGCGCCAAACCGTAGCCGACCTGCACCGGCAGTTCGAACCAGGCCCAGGCATGCAGCGGCCCATAGCTCAATGCCGCCGACAGGGCGGACGCGGCAATGCCGGCGGCCAGCGCCACCGCCAGAAACACCAGACGGCGCATGCGATCCCGGATGACGCTGTACCCCAGCAGGCAGGGAATCAGCGCGCCCAAGGTCACACAGGCGAGTTCCGCCCCCGGCACCAAGGGCTGTAATTCGAGCTCGCGCACCGGCAACCATTCCAGGAACGGCGAGTCCTGCAACACGTCGGCGAGTCCCGCCTCCAGCCGCTCGAACACTTGGCCCAGCCCCAGCGGCACCGCCGCCGGGAACAACAGCGCCAGTGGCCACAAGGCCAGCAGCACCAGGGCGCCACGCGCATCGGGCACGAACCAGCGGGCGCGAAAACGGCTCCAGCGCGACAGTGCACCCAGGCGCTCCAGCAGCGTGGCAGCGACTGCACCCAACCAGGCCCCCAAGCCATTGAGCGCGAGGTCCACGTTCGACGGCACCCGCGCCGGCAGATAGACCTGCAGCGTTTCCATCAGCAAGGACAGGCTGAGCGCAGCCACGGTGGCATACCGCACCGCGTGCACGCCGCGGCCGGAACGCAGTGCCGCCAGGGCCAGCAGAAAGCCCAGGGGCGCATAGCCGAGGGCATTGGACATCAGGTCGAAGCCGGTCCAGTACTGGGGCCAGGGCGCCAGCAGGAAGTCCCAGGGGACGACCCCACGGTCGCGCCAGTCGGCAAAGGGATACAGGCTGGCGTAGACGATCAGGCCCACATAGACCAGCGCCAGGGGCCAGGCTGAGGTCTTGTGCATGCCCGCCCGCCGGCCTAGAACGGCTTGACCACCACCAGGATCACGGCCGCCAGCAGCATGAGCACCGGGATTTCGTTGAACCAGCGAAACCACACATGGCTGCGCCAGCAGGCCCCACGCTGGAACTGCTTCAGCAACACACCGCAGCCATGGTGGTAACCCAGCACCAGCGCCACCACCACCAGCTTGGCATGCAGCCAGCCGTTACCCGGGCCCTTGCCAATGCCATAGCCGAGCCAGAGCCAGAAACCGAACACCAGTGCCGGCACCGCCAACAGGGTGGTGAAGCGCATCAGCTTGCGCGCCATCAGCAGCAGACGCTCGCGCTCGGCCACCGAATCGGCCGGCACCATGGCCAGGTTGACGAAGATGCGCGGCAGGTAAAAGAGGCCAGCGAACCAGCTGGCCACGAAGACGATATGGAGTGACTTGACCCAGAGCATGGGCCGAGTTTAGTCGCAGCGTTGCGGGCCAAGACGACAACCCGCATCGCGGGTTGCGGTAAAGGTTAACTTGGCCTGCAAGGGCACGTTAAGCGCAGCGGCGAAAGACAAACCTGCGCAGCAGGTTTCAGCGGCGGCTCACTTTGCGCAGCAAAGTTAAGCGAAGCGGGCCATAGCTAAAAAAAACCCCGGCACGAAGCCGGGGTTGCAAGCCTTTTTTGCTGTCACACATCAAGGCCCCGCTCAGGGAGGAAAAGCGGGGGACGGCGAACCGTCCGGAACGAAATTTAACAAAAGTGAAACTGCTTTTCAAGCCCCCTGGTAACAATTTTTTACAATCACGGTGGAAATTTGATTGCCGGCCGTACCGCCTCCTGGCCGCCCTCACCCCCACCCGCATCGGGAATAAGGCACAATTTTCCCCATGACCCTCCACGCCCCCTACCCCCTGGGCCGGCCGCGCCGGCTGCGCCGCGATGACTTCACCCGCAACCTGGTTCGTGAGCACACGCTCACGGCGCATGACCTGATTTATCCGGTTTTTGTGCTCGACGGCCAGCAGCGTCGGGAAGCCGTGGGCTCCATGCCCGGTGTGGAACGCCTGAGCCTGGACCTGTTGCTGCCGGTGGCAGAGGAATGCGTGAAGCTCGGCATTCCGGTCATGGCGCTGTTCCCGGTCATCGACCCGGCCCTGAAAACCCCGAACGGCCAGGAAGCCCTGAACCCCGACGGCCTGGTGCCACGTGTGGTGCGGACGCTGAAGGAGCGCTTCCCGCAACTCGGCGTGATGACCGACGTGGCGCTGGACCCCTACACCAGCCACGGCCAGGACGGCGTGCTGGACGACACCGGCTACATCCTGAACGACGAGACCGTGGCC
>JAYRLJ010000225.1:0-5425 GCA_041905305.1 Hylemonella sp.
GGGAACGATTGAAGCCCGTAGGGGGCGAGACGCCGCAGGCGGCTCGATGCGCCAGCACGAGAGCGCGACCGGCCATATGCCATTGGCCGGGGACGCTCATGACACCCTAGAGAGCCGATGTACCTGGAGCAAGACTTCGCCGCATCGCTTCAGGTACCGACAGAACCCGAGTGCTTCAATATGCTGCCAGCATGTCCATCAGCCACGACTATCTATGACATTGCACTCCCCCACCTCCCCCAAGAACGCCTGTGAAGAGCTCCTCATGGAGGAGAAGCGGTACAACGCCGAGCATCACATCCTGCCCAGCGAAAGCGCCGTAGCGGATCGGCTTCTCGCAAGAGGCCTTGAAATGACTCCTGCCTATGAGGAGCTGCATAGCAAGCTGCATCAGCATCCGCACGCCCTCAAGACATGTCTGGGACTGGTTCTGACTGCAGCAGCACTTTGGAATCCCGAGAAGATCGCGGAGGCGCGCAATGCGCGGGGCGATCTCACCAAGGTGAACCAGCAGATTGCCAGGCAAGCGGCCGAATTGGCTGAACTGCTTCAGCTGCGCTCGGATCTCGGCAACACGTCAGGCTTCCGGACGGATACGCACTACCACGTCTGCGATGTGATCCAGGCGTCCTCCCAGCAGAACTACGGATTCAAAAACTATGTGCAGGAGCATCTCGAAAATCTGCAAGGACAGTTCGATCTCAAGTACTGGCCGACATTGAGCGACTTCGCCCGTGAACTGGCTCGCGATGCCGCGACGGCGGTTGCACAGGCATCCGACCCTTTGACGGCGGCAGCCACGGCCGCCTCGCGGGCTTCTCTGGCCGATTTCTTCAAGGCCCTCTTCGCGAGCATCGAAGAGAACAGCGCACGGAATTTCGGCCATCTTCCCCATGGGCTGCAGATCAGCGACAGCACGTTCGCCATCCTGGTGAACTGCGCGCTGGATCTGGACGCGGATAGCATGGTGGACGGCCCCTACGTGAAGCGTCTGCGTCAACGCGAGCGCGACGGTGCCAAGTGATGTTCCAAAAACGAAAGGGTGGCAATGGCACACGACGCGAGCATCTGGCGGGTGGACACCGAAACCGCACCGGCGCGTCCCACGCCCCATGCCGACACCGTGCCGTTGACATGGGCGCACGACTCGCGCACCGGCGAGCCGCGCTACATCCACGACGCTGAAGTCATCGACGGAAGCGCCGAATGCCAATGCCCGGCCTGCGACCTGTCGCTGACGCCGGTGTTGGCAGGGCAACCCCTGCGGAGGAATCCCACAGCACACTTCCGCCATCCCAAGGGCGCCCAGAAAGATGACTGCACCCTCGTTGCCGCGCGGCTGGCCGCGATCCGGCATCTGCAGGAACGGGGCTTCATCGATCTGCCCAGGCGCCGGATGTCGGCCAACGCCATCGGCTTCAGCGGCCGGGGCTATGAAGGCTGGGCTGAGAAGTCCGCAGAGCGCGTCTCCATCACCAGCGCGGTGCTCCACGACCACGCCACCGCGCTGTTGACGCTGGATGACGGCCGCGAATTCCTGGTCGACCTCACGGGGCAGCGCGATGCCGACAGCGACGGCCAAGGGCGGGCCATCGTCACGCTGTTCCTCTCCGATCCCGCCATCGCGATGATGTCGCCGGACGAGATCCGCGCGCGCCTGCGCCTGCTTCCCGATATCCGCTGGTGCGCGCACTGGGACGACCAGGCGTTGCAAGCGGCCGCGAGCGCGCAAGCCCAGCAGGCCGCGCGCGAGGCCATGGATGCCTGGGAAGCCGCAGACGAAGCACAGTTCCATCAGCATCTGCACCCGGACCTGGAGCCATCTGTTGCCCAGCAATGGCGCCGCGAGACGCTGTTGCACAGTGAAGTCAAGGCGATCCTGGAGCAGGCCTCCCAAATTGCAACGCCCAGCCTCGAGGTCAAAGTGATCCGCTACGCCCCGGACGAGTTCAGCGGCGAATGGGAGGACAACACGCTTCGAGCTGAGTGGTGGACAGCATCCACGACGCTGTCGCTGGAAAAGACCCAGTTGGAACGGCACCAGGGCAGCATCGTCCCCGATGTCATCTGCACCCTGCGCGAGCCCCGGCCGTTCATCTTTGGGGGCACGGAAATCTGGCTCGACGATGGCTTCGAAGAGTTGATAGAGGACACCCACAGCAGCCAGCGCTGGCCCCAGACCTTGCTGATTGAGGTCACCGTGACCCACGGCATCGATCAGGAGAAGCTGCGCCGCATCCAGGCACTCGATATGCCGACGCTGGAAATCGACATCGGCTCGCTCGGTGGCCGGGTGACCCGGGAAGGTCTGCGCCACCTGGTGGTGAACGAAACCATCGGGAAGCGCTGGGTGCATCACCCTGCCCTGCGGTGGCGCCACCAGATCCTCGAAACGAAACTGGACCAGCATCCGGTCACGGTAAGGTTTCAGGAGCGCCTGGCCGAGCTGAGGCGCCCCCGCTTGCTCGCGACACCGGCGTCGGAGTGGGCCAGGATCTATCTGACCGCCGCCACGGAATTCCTCGACACCAACACCCGCATCAGCAAAGCCCGGCGTGCACATCGAGGGCCGGGCCCTGAACCCGAGCCATTGGGGGAAGACAGCGAGCCCTGGCTGCGGCTCATGGAGGCCGCGGAAGCCCTGGCCGCGCATGGCTATCCAGGCGGTGCCGACCACGAGATGGTGGGTGGCGCCGGCATCGTTTCGCGGCTGCTGTCGATCCAGCACAACCGGGGCATCGGCTATGCATTCAGCACGGGTTATCAAGTGCTCAACGCCATCATGCAGAGCACGCCCGGCTACCAGCACTGGCACACGCTGTATCTCATAGCCGTCAAGGCCTACGGTCTGGACGCTCGGCTCACCCCAGGGCAAGTCGAGCGCTATGGTTACTGGCGACAAGGCGTCATCGACAAGGTGAAGGCGGGTGATGGAACGCACCTGCGGCCCGGGCGCTATGACGCGGTGCTCGGCGTGCTGTTCCCCGAGATGGCACCGCGTCTTGCCAACGGCTATGGCCGAAACCCGCAGTCCGAGTAACTGGGCGAAGGCGGTGCGTCTCCCGGCACAATGACATCCACGATGGACATACGAGAGCTACAAGACGAGGAACTGAGTGCCCAAGCCCGCGAATGGAGACAGCGAGCGCTGCGTGGAGAAAGGGACGCGCGCGGCATGGCGCACGAACTGGAGCGCGAAGTGCGCCGCCGCTTTGGCATGCCCATGAACGATGTGCCACAGCCGCTGCCGAAGGTGCGCCTCCTGGCCGAACTGCCCCGGACACAGCAGCCACGCTGGAAGCCCTGGTGACTGCGCCCGCTGGCGTTGGAAAGAAGCCGAAGGCATCTTCTGACCATTCCCGCATGGAAGAACCCCGCATCCCAAGTGACGATCCGCTGGCGCAAATGCTCCAGCGCTCCGACGCATTGCACGAACGGCTGGACGCGCTGCTGGGCGACGCCGAATTCGACGGCTCGCCCCGTGGTGAAGCCGCCCTGGGCATGTGCGTGATCTCCATGGAGCACGCAATCGCCCTGCGCGCCCTGATGGCATTGCAACTGCCGACCTCGGCCGTCAGCCTCATGCGTCTGCAGTTCGAGGCCCTGACGCGGGCGATGTGGCTGCTCTATGCCGCCAGCGATGCGGCGATCGACAAGCTGATGGCTCCTCTGACGCTCGCGAGCGAGCAGGCCGCCAAGAACCTCCCCGGCGCAAGCGAAATGATCGACCAGATCGGCAAGCGGATCGGACAAGGAGTGCCACCGGCGGCGCACCAGATGCTGTCGCACTTCAAGGACGTGTCCTGGCATGCCATGAACTCGTTCGTGCACGGCGGCATCCATCCGCTGTGGCGCAGCGCCGATGGCTTTCCCGTTGATCTCGCACTGCAGGTGCTGCGCAACTCCAACGGGTTGACCACCATGGCGGGCATGACGATGGCGGTCCTCACCGGAGATGAGGCGGTGGCCAAGCTCATAAGCAAGATCCAGCCCGCCTTCGCCGACTGCCTGCCGGATCTGCTGATATCTTGAACAGGGCATCTTGCGACGCCCCATGTCATATCAGTGGACGACTCGGCCAGCGTGTCGTGCATCACGCACATAGGCGCTCAATCGCTTCTCCGCACGAAAGTGCAGATCACGCTCGATTGGCAGACCCAGGCGTCCACGCACCAAAGCCAGTTCGGCCAAGCTGACCCAACCCAGCTCAGGCATCCCCAGGCCCAGGTCGCAAAGCCCGAATGCATGGTCGTGGTTGTCAGGATCGATCTCAGTTAGCAGCCAGGTTGCGCCGGCGTCGGGCGTGAACAGTTTGACCACAGGAGGCGGATCGAAGTCCGGGGTTTCGATGGATTCCTGGCCGTTGGCCAGCAGCAGCGAACGCTGCTCGTCTGTGATGAATGGGTAGTTCATGCTGAACTCCTGAAGGATGCCGGGCGAAATTGCCCAGCCCTTCCGGGTCACGGCGCAGCGCAAGCTGTCAGGGGTCCACGACGGCCGCAGGCCGCAAGCGTGCAAGCACGCGCCGCCCTTGACCGCGAGCACGCCGTGGCACGATAGGGAAACAGCAAGCCGCCCATACTCCGCCGCTTCACTAGGCCCGAGGCGTCATGGGATCAAGGCCGGATGGCCGCGATTCGGCATGAAGCACGGAGCGCAGCCTGCAAGTTTGGCGGTGAACCGCCTGGACGCCGTAATATTTCTACTTGAAACAGAAAAATCCCCGCAGGCAGCGCAGCCAGACGAGGGAGCTTCTGGGCGACAAAGACGACAACTACGGGAGGAGGCCCATGTCAATATTGCAGGAGATACTGAACTGGACCAAAGGGTTGCCCGAATGGCAGAGCGATGCCGTGGCACGTTTGCTTGCCAAGCAGACACTCGCGATGGAAGACCAGAATGATCTGCTCGCGCTACTCAAGGCGGCACATGGCATTCCGGATCCCAAAGACCGTAAGCCCAAGCCACTGACCGCCGAACAGATTCCCGCCCCGGTTCAAGTGACGACTCACGTTGAGCTGCGGGCCATCAAGAACATGCGGCACGTCAACGCGATTGCCGAGAACCAACATCTACCCTTCAGCGCCTCCGGCATGACCGTCATCTATGGCGATAACGGGTCAGGAAAATCGGGCTACTCCCGCGTTCTCAAACGCGCATGCCGTGCGCGCGATCAGTCGGAGGCCATTCATCCGAACGCCAACTTGCCTGCGGGCAAGGCAGGAACTCCGGAAGCCACTTTCGAGATCGCTGTCGACGGGGTTGCGCAAGACGCACACTGGCAACACGGCAAGTCGGCCCCTGCAGCGCTGTCGTCGTTTGCGATTTTCGACTCGCGTTGCGCCCGTGCCTACCTCGATAGTGAAGACGATTTTTCGTATGTACCCTACGGGCTCGATGTATTCGAGGGCCTGGCTAAAGTCTG
>JAYRLJ010000226.1:0-5415 GCA_041905305.1 Hylemonella sp.
GGGCGCAGCCGGCGGCGTGGGCACGGCCGCGATCCAGATCGCCAAGGCCGCGGGCGCGCGCGTCATCGCTGCCGCCTCGACCGACGAGAAATGTGCCTTGTGCACGCAGATCGGCGCCGACGCCAGCATCAACTACACCCGCCAGGACCTGCGCGAAACGGTCAAGGCGCTGACCGGCGGCAAGGGGCCGGACGTGATCTACGACCCGGTCGGCGGAGAGCTTGCCGAGCCAGCCTTCCGCGCCATCGCCTGGCGTGGCCGCTACCTCGTGGTGGGTTTTGCCGCGGGCCCGATTCCGGCCTTGCCACTGAACCTGCCGCTGCTCAAGGGCGCCTCGGTCGTCGGTGTGTTCTGGGGCGAGTTCGCCAAGCGCGAGCCCCAGGCCAATGCGGCCATGATGAAAGCGCTGACCCAGTGGTATGCACAGGGCAAGATCAAGCCCGTGATCGACCGCACGCTGCCGATGCGCGAACTCAAGACCGCTTATGCCCTTATGGGCTCACGCAGCGTGATGGGCAAGCTGGTGCTGGTGAACTGAGCCGGTCCCTGCCTGCACGTTCATGGCCTGCCTCAGGGACAATGAGGCACCACCATGAACATGACCACGAGTACCCCTGACGAGGCCGCGTCGCTTGCAGGCCGGCGTGAATGGATCGGCCTGGCACTGATCGCCCTGCCCTGCGCCGTCTACGCCATGGACCTGACGGTCCTCAACCTCGCGCTGCCGGCCATCAGCGCCGAGTTGCAGCCCACACCATCGCAGCTGCTCTGGATCGTCGACATCTACGGTTTCCTGGTGGCCGGATTTCTCATCACCATGGGCACGCTGGGCGACCGCATCGGCCGCCGTCGCCTGCTGCTCATCGGCGCCGCGGCCTTTGCCGCGGCCAGCGCCCTGGCCGCCTTTGCGCGCAGCAGCGAGGCGCTGATCGCCCTGCGCGCGCTGCTCGGCGTGGCCGGCGCGACGCTGGCGCCCTCCACCCTTTCACTGATCCGCAACATGTTCCATCACGAACGTCAGCGGCAATTTGCCATCGGCATCTGGATCACCGCCTTCTCGGTCGGCAGCGCCATCGGCCCGCTGGCCGGCGGCCTGCTGCTGCAGTGGTTCCACTGGGGCGCGGTCTTCCTGGCCGCGGTGCCGGTGATGCTGCTGCTTCTGCTGCTGGGACCTGCCCTGTTGCCGGAATACCGCGATCCGCACGCCGGGCGGCTGGACCTTGCTAGTGTGGCAATGTCGCTTTCAGCGGTGTTGGCGCTGATCTGGGGCCTGAAGCAACTGGCCGAAGCCGGGGCCAGTGGCCCTGCGCTGGCGGCCATCGTCGGCGGTGTGCTCATGGCCGCCGCCTTCGTGCGTCGCCAGACCCGGCTCGACTACCCGCTGCTCGACCTTGCTTTGTTCCGGCGGGCCGCCTTTTCCGCCGCCCTGGCCACCTACGCGCTGTCCTGCCTCGCCATGTTCGGCGTCTATATCTTCATCACGCAATACCTGCAGGGGGTGCTGGGCCTGAGCCCGCTGGCGGCCGGTCTGGCCACCGTGCCTTGGGCGCTGAGTTTCGTGGTGGGCTCGCTGCTGGCCCCACGGCTGACGCGGCGCTGGCCGGCGCACCGGCTGCTGGCGGCCGCACTGCTGGTGGCCGCAGGCGGATTTTTGTTGCTGCTGGGCAGCTATGACCTCGCCACACTACCGGTGTTGATCGTCGCCACCGTGGCCATGAGCCTGGGCATGGCACCCGTCTTCACCATCGGCACCGAGATCGTGGTCACCTCCGCGCCGCCGGAGCGCGCCGGCGCCGCCTCTGCCATGGCAGAAACCGCCTCCGAGTTCAGCGGCGCCTGCGGCATCGCGATCTTCGGCAGCCTGGGCGCCATCCTGTACCGCGAACGTCTGTCGGCCCACTTGCCGACGCACCTGCCGGCCGACCTGTCCATGGACAGCGTGGCCACAGCCAGCGCCACGTTGGGCGGCGCGCTGTCCGCTGCCGCGGCACTGGCCCCCACTGCGGCCGAGGTGCTGCGTGATGCCGCCCGTCTGGCGTTCACCGACGCCCTACACGCCATGGCCGTGACCGGCGCCGTGCTGCTGCTGATCGCCGCGGCCCTGGTGCGACGCATGCTGGCGCCGCGCTGAACATCCCAAAAGAAAAACGGCGCTGTCTTTTGGACAGCGCCGTCTTCTTGATTTACCTGGGGTGGCTGATGGGACTCGAACCCACGACGACCAGAATCACAATCTGGGACTCTACCAACTGAGCTACAGCCACCGTAAGCTTGAAATTATAACCTGTTCGGCGCTCACTGCAGCGAACCCGGCAACATCGGCGTCTCGAAACCAGCCGGACGTGCCACCTTGATCTGGGCCTTGAAACGCGACTGCAGCAGCTTGTAGTAGGCCTCTGCCTCGGCCTGCGTCCACCACTGCGAGTACTGGGCCCGATCCTGTTGCTGCTGCGCAGCGGCTGCAGCCGGGCGCTCCAGGCGCTTGGTCACCTTGGCCACGGCATAGCCACGCGCGCCCAGATCGACGCCGACCCAGGCCGGCAAGTTGCCAGTGTCGGCACGCAGCACCGCATCCAGCAGGGCCGGCGACAAACCTTGCGGCTGGTCGCGCGACACCACCTGGGCGCCGGAGAGTTGCGCTTGCGCCGGACTGGCCTTCCAGGCCGTCAACTGCTTCATACCCTCCTGGCGCGCCAGCTCGGCGGCACGGGCATTGAGCACGCGTTCACGCACTGTCGCCCGCACATCAGCCAGCGGCAGAGTGCGCGCCGGCGTGTAGGCCGTGATGCGAGCCGCCGCCAACTGGTTGGGACCGATCTCCACCGCCTCGCTGTTGCGCTTGTTGGTGACTGCATCGGTGCTGAAGACCGCTTCCAGAAACTTGACGCTGGCCAACGGGCCCTTGGCACCTGCCGCCGGCGTGCGCTGCACGCCGCTGGCGGTCTGGATCGACAGCTTGAGCTTGTCGGCCACCGGCTTGAGGCTGTCCGACTGCTCGTAGACGCCATTGGCAAAGGCCTCCGCCGCCTCGGCGTACTTGGCACGGGCCTGCTGGTTGCGCAGATCGCTCTCCAGGCTGGCACGCAGTTCCTCGAAGCTCTTTTGCTTCGGTGCCTTGATGTCAGTCAGCTTGATGATGTGGTAGCCAAAGTCGGACTCCACCACCGGGCTGATGTCGCCCTTCTTCATCGCGAACACCTCGTCCTCGAAGGGCTTGACCATGGCACCCCGGGCAAAGTAGTCGAGGTCACCCCCCTGGGCCGCGGAGCCGGGGTCCTGCGAGTTCTTGCGCGCCACCTCGGCAAAGCGCTCCGGCGCCTGCCGCACCTGGGCCAGCAGCTCCTCGGCCCGCGCCTTGGCTTTCTGGCGCTCGGCCTCGGGCGCCCCCTTGGCGGCCGTGATCAGGATATGGCTGGCGCGGCGTTCCTCGGTGCCACTCAGACGCGCCGCGTTCTGCTCGTAGTAACTCTTGAGGTCCTGCTCATTGAGGCGGATACCCTGTTTGACCGCGTCGAGGTCTAGTACGACGTATTCAATGTTGGCCTGCTCGGGCGCCTGAAACAGCGCCTGGTTGGCCTGGTAGAAGGACTCCAGGTCGGCGTCCGTCAGTTGGACCTTGGCGGTAAAGTCCGCCGGATTGAAACGCGCCAGCTGCACCTCACGCCGCTCGTAGTAGGCGTTGAGCGCCAGGTCGGCCACAGCCGGCGAGGCAAAACCGGTCTGCAGCAGGCCCGCCTGCACCTGCTGTACGGACAGGTCGCTGCGCAGGCCCGCCTCGAACATCTCAGGCGTCATGCCCTGGCTGCCGACCAGCTGGCGATAGCGTTCCATGTCGAGCGTGCCGTCGGCACGGCGCAGTGCGGCGATCGCCGGACTTTCCTGCAAGGCACGCGCCAGGCGGGCGTCACTCGCCTGCAGGTGGAAGGTCTCGACCGCCTGCAGCAGCACGCGTTCGCGCACCATGCGCTCCAGCGTGCCATAACGGGCTTGGGGGGAGTCCAGCAGCTTGGCGTCCAGTGTCGGCATGGCCGCGCGCAGGCGGTCCACCTCCATGCGATGCGCAGCATCCCAGTCACCCTGGGTGATGTTGTGACCACCGACACTGGCCACCGTCTGGCCCTGCTCGCGGAAACGGTTGTAGCCGTCGATGCCGAACAGCACGAACGAGGGGATGATCAGCAGGAACAGCAGCCCCATCATGATCTTCGTGTGCTTGCGGACGTAATCAAACATGCGCGGACTCTCCAACTAAACCGGCTCCGCCCCTCGCGACCAGGGGCAAGAGCTCAACAACAAAAAAGGCGAACAATGTGTTCGCCTTTGCTTGGGTGGTGGGTGCTGACGGGATCGAACCGCCGACCTACGCCTTGTAAGGGCGCCGCTCTACCAGCTGAGCTAAGCACCCCACCTTGACAGGATCAGTTCAGGGCGTCTTTCAGGGCTTTACCCGGACGGAACTTCGGCACCTTGGCGGCCTTGATTTTAATCGCAGCGCCGGTACGCGGGTTGCGGCCGGTACGGGCAGCACGTTTGCCGACGGCGAAGGTACCGAAACCCACGAGGGAAACAGTGCCACCTTTTTTCAGCGTGGTCTTCACGGCGCCGATGGTGGATTCGAGTGCACGGGTGGCAGCTGCCTTGGAGATGTCGGCGTGCTTGGCAATGTGCTCAATCAGTTCGGTTTTATTCACAAAGAACCCCTTCTTGGAAACTGCGTTAATCAAATTGTCTCGTTTAGTTACTCCTCGCATCGGCCCGAGCGGCGCGGTGCGAGAGGAGTCGGCCATGCAGCGAGTACTGCCGCATACGATTAAAGCCACCTACCATTTGCGTGTCAACACGGCATGCAGCTTTACAACAGCGCGGGGGCGAATTCTAGACGCTTTTTCCGCGCACTCCCGCGCAATCGCGCATCGATACAAATATTTTCAAAAAACCGGGCAAACCATAGCTACCGCGACCTGCGGGATTAGGCTATGCCTCGGTGCGCGATGCACACAAACGGCGCACGCCGCAAGCCAGCGCTGCAATCAGGTGTCACTCGCCGGACAGCATCGGAACTCACCGCGCCGCCCGCACCACCAGGCTGACGCCCACCGCTGTCAAGGCGGTGCCGAAGAGGGTCGTCAGCGTGATCGGCTCGGCAAACAGCACCCAGGCCATCAACGCCGTGGTCGGCGGCACAAGGTACAGCAGGCTGGTGACGCTGGTCGCGGCGCCGCGCTGGATCAGCAGGTACAGCAGGGAGCTGCCGCCCAGCGTGAGACCCAGCACCGACCAGCCCATGGCTGCCACAAGCTCCCAATTGACATCACCCCCCATAAGCTGCCAAGCCATGGGCTCCGCTTCCAACAACGTCAGCGGCAAGGTGACGAGCAGAGCGGCAAGCAACTGCACTGCATTGGCGCTGCGAAC
>JAYRLJ010000227.1:0-5400 GCA_041905305.1 Hylemonella sp.
CAAACGCCGCGGCAGCGCGAGACGCAGGTGTTCTCCGAGGGCCACATCCCCGAGCGCCGTGTGCTGGAGGCCGAGGCCACTGCGGCCGAAGACGCCGCGCGCCGCAGGCAGGCCGAGGCCGCCCTGCGCCTGGCGGGCGTGGACGGAGCCCGGCTGCGCGGCATTGCCGATGGCGGGACCATCGAGCCGACGATCACCGTGAGCGCCAGGGGCGCCGGCCTGGTGGCGGACCTGGCGGTCAAGCCCGGCCAGCGCGTGCAGCAGGCGGACATGTTGATGAGGATCGCAAACACCAGCCGTCTGGCGCTGGACGTGCAAATCCCATCTGCGCGCAATGCCGAGGTGGCGCTCAAGAAGGGTGCACCCATCCAGGTGGTGGGGCGCGCCGATGTCCTGGCGGAAGCACTGAGCGTAGCGCCTTCGGTCAGCGACAACCAGATGCTGACGCTGAGAGCCACCGTGACCAAGGGCGCGCAGGCACTGCGCCCCGGCGAGGTGCTGCAGGTGCGCGTGCCCTTTGCCGATGGCGGCGAGGGCTGGTCCGTGCCGCTGCAGTCCGTGGTGCGCCAGGGCGACAAGGCCTATGTCTTCGTGCGCACGGGCACGGGCTTCGTGGCCACGCCCGTCACGGTGTTGGCCAGTGCCGGCCAGTCGGTGCGGGTGACGGGCGGCTTGCAGGCCGGCCAGGAAGTCGCCACCGCCTCCGTGATCGCGCTGAAGGCGGCATGGCAGGGCAAGGGCGGGAGCAACTGACATGCTGACACGCCTTGTCCAATTTTCCCTGGCGCAGCGGCTGTTCGTGCTGCTGGCCGGGGTCATTCTTGCGGGAGCCGGCTGGTTCGCGTTCAAGAACCTGCCGATCGATGCCTTCCCCGATGTGTCCAGCACGCAGGTGAAGATCATCATGAAGGCCCCGGGCATGACGCCCGGGGAAATCGAAAGCCGGGTGGCAGTTCCCATCGAGGTGGAGATGCTGGGCATCCCCAAGCAGCGCATGCTGCGCTCGGTGACCAAGTACGGCCTGGTGGACGTCACCGTCGACTTCGAGGACGGCACCGACATCTACTGGGCACGCCAGCAGGTGTCCGAGCGGCTGGCCAACATCAGCGCCGACCTGCCCACCGGCATTACCGGCGGCATGGCCCCGGTGACCACGCCACTCGGTGAAATGTTCATGTTCACGGTGGAGTCGCCCACCATGACGCTGGAGGAGCGCCGCAGCCTGCTGGACTGGGTGATCCGCCCGGCGCTGCGGTCCGTGCCAGGGGTGGCCGATGTGAACGCGCTCGGTGGCAAGGTGCACAGCTTCGAGGTGGTGCTCGACCCGGTGCGCCTGTCGGCCCTGGGGCTGTCGGCCGCCAAGGTCAAGGCCGCCATCGACGCCAACAACCGCAACGACGGCGCGGGCCGCCTGGGCGAAGGCGATGAGGTGCTGCTGGTGCGCAGCGAAGGCAGCATCCGCACCAAGGAAGACCTGATGGCCATCGTCGTAAAGTACGACAAGTCCGGCAGCGTGCGCCTGCAGGATGTGGCCGAAGTGCGCGACGGCAGCGTGACCCGCTACGGCGTGGTGACGATGGACGGCAAGGGCGAGGCAGTGCAAGGCTTGGTGCTGGGCCTGGCCGGGGCCAATGCGCAGAAGGTGGTGGAAGGCGTCACCCGCAAGATCGAGGAGATCAAGCCCACCCTGCCGGCGGGCGTGGAACTCAAGGTGTTCTACAACCGGGCCCAGCTCGTGGAGAAGGCGGTGGGCACGGTGTCCAGCGCGCTGATGGAGGCCACGGTGCTGGTGCTGGTGCTGCTGGGGGCGTTCCTCGGCAACGTCCGGGCCGCCATCTCGGTGGCCGTGGTGCTGCCGCTGTCCGCGCTGGCCACCTTCCTGCTCATGCGCTCGGCCGGCATGTCGGCCAACCTCATGAGCCTGGGCGGCCTGGCCATTGCGCTGGGCATGCTGGTAGATGCCGCGGTGGTGGTTGTGGAGAACATCGTCCAGCACCAGGCACAGGACAACTCCAAGGGCAAGCTGCCCAGGCTGCACATCGTCTACCGCGCCGTGCGCGAGGTGGCCGCGCCCGTGGCGGCCGGTATGCTGATCATTGCGCTGGTGTTCCTGCCGCTGCTCACGCTGCAGGGGCTGGAGGGCAAATTCTTCGTGCCGGTGGCCATGACCATCGTGTTCGCGCTGGCCAGCTCGCTGGTGCTGTCGCTGACCATCATCCCGGTGCTGTCCTCGTTCCTGCTGACCAAGGTGTCGCACGACGAGCCCTGGCTGCCGCGCAAGCTGCTGCAGGCCTACGAGCCAGTGCTGAAGTTCGCGCTGCGCCGCGAGCGCATTGTGTACGTCTTCGCCGGGCTGATGCTGGCAGTGGCTGCCGTGGTCTACACCTTCGTGGGTAAGACCTTCATGCCGTCGATGGACGAGGGCGACATCATCGTGGGCATCGAGAAGCTGCCCTCCGTGAGCCTGGAGGAAACCGCTGCGCTGGACCTCAAGATCCACCAGGCCCTGATGCAGAACATCCCGGAGATAACCGGCGTGGTCGCGCGCGCCGGGTCCGACGAGATCGGCCTGGATCCGATGGGGCTGAACCAGACCGACACCTTCCTGATCCTCAAGCCGCGCGCCGAATGGCAGCTGGAGAACAAGGAAGCGCTGATGGACAAGATCCGCAAGGTGCTCGACCAGTTGCCAGGCATCAGCTACAGCTTCACCCAGCCCATCGACATGCGGGTGTCGGAGATGATCATTGGCGTGCGCGGTGACATCGCCATCAAGGTCTTCGGCCCCGACCTGGACAAGCTCAACGAGCTGGCCGGTCAGATCGAAGGCCTGATGAAGCAGGTGCCCGGCAACCAGGACGTCTACACCGTGGAGAACGATGGCGTGCAGTACCTGCGCGTCGTGGTGGACCGCGTCGCGATCGGACGCTACGGCCTGTCCGTCGAGGACGTGCAGGACGCCCTGCGGGTGCAGATCGAAGGCCAGCGCGCGGGCACGGTGATCGACGGCAACCGCCGCATTCCCATTGTGCTGCGCGGCACCGACAGCGTGAAGGTCTCGCCCGCCGAGTTCGCCGCGCTCAACATCACCACGGCCGACGGGCAGATGGTGCCGTTGCAGGAGCTGGCGCGCCTGGAACGCGACGGGGGCCCGGTGAAGATCGACCGCGAGATGGGCAGCCGCTACAGCGTGGTGATCGCCAACGTGACGGGGCGCGACCTGGTCGGCTTCGTCGAGGAAGCCAAGGCCAAGATCGGCCAGGCCGTGCAGTTGCCCACGGGCTACCGCATCGCCTGGGGCGGGCAGTTCGAGAACCAGCAGCGCGCGGCCGCACGCCTCACGCTGGTGGTGCCGCTGTCGCTGGGTGTGATCTTCCTTGTGCTGTTCTCCACCTTCGGCACTGTGCGCCAGGCACTGCTGGTGCTGAGCAATGTGCCGTTTGCCCTAGTGGGCGGGATCATGGCCCTGTGGCTTACCGGGGAGTACCTGTCGGTGCCCGCATCGGTGGGCTTCATCGCCCTGCTGGGTATCGCCGTGCTCAACGGCGTGGTGCTGGTGAGCTACTTCAACCAGCTGCATGCGGAGGGGCTGTCGCTCGTCGAATGCGTGACACAAGGGGCACGCCGTCGCTTGCGCCCCGTGCTGATGACCGCTGCCATCACGGCGTTCGGGCTCATCCCGCTGCTGTTCGCCACGGGCCCAGGCTCCGAGATCCAGCGGCCCCTGGCCATCGTGGTGATCGGCGGGCTCATCACGGCCACGGCGCTGACGCTCATCCTCCTACCCATTCTCTACCTGCGCTTTGGCCACTCCAAAAAGGCAAGCCAAGCACCTGCACCGGGGGCGACTCATGCCTAAACACTGCCTTTCACTGATATGCAACCCGGACGTTGCCGAGAAGCTGCTGGACGTGCTGCTCACGGCCGTATCGGACCAGGTATTCACCAGCACGCCCACCTTCAGCCACGGCACGCCCCATGGGCGCCTGTCGGGCGCTGAGCAGGTGATGGGGCGCAGCAGCTCGGTGCAGATCCAGCTAATCGTCACCGAGGAACAGCTCAAGAGCACCCTGGATCTGGTGCTTGCGAATTTCAAGGGAACCGGCCTGTATTTCTGGGCCTATGAATTGAGTGCGGAAGGGGTGGTCGAATGAACAAGTGGATAGCCATCGCGGGATCGACCGCGTTGATGACCTGGAGCTTCGGCGCCAATGCCTGGCTGCCGGATGCGGCGCCCAACCTCCTGCCCACGCCGCTGGTGCGCCAGGCCATCGAGCAGGACCCCACCGTGGTCGAGGCGCGCCGTGCGCGGGCCGCCCCCGGGGCCCGCGCGGCCCCGCGGCGGGTGGGGTGGCCCCGAAGGGCGGCACGGGGCACCGCCCAGAGCCGCAAGTACGACGCGGGAGGCCGCTCCAATGAATGGGAAACCGGCCTGGAGCGTGGGTTCAGGGTGGCCGGCAAGGCCCGACTGGACGGCGAAATCGGAACCACCGACATCGACATCGCCAAAGCCCAGGTCGGCGAGGCGATCCACGAGTCGGCAAAGGCGTTGGCCGACCTGTGGATGGACGTGGTCACCGCCGGCCGGTTGAAGGAAGTCATCAGCGAACAGCGCGGCTTTGCGCAGGCGAATCTCAAGGCGGCGGAAAGCCGCCGCAAGGCGGGCGATGCCTCGGTGCTTGATGTCAACCTGGCCACGACCGACCTCATCGAAGTGGACCGGCAGTTGAGCGCTGCGGCGACCAGCGAGCAAAAGGCGCGCGCCAAGTTGCGGGCCCGGTTTCCGCTGATCACGGAAGTGCCCCGCATAGTGCCGGACCCTAGACCGCTGGAGATCGCGCAGGCGCAGTGGCGTGAGCGCATCCTGGCGGAAAGCGATGTGGTACGAGTCGCCGAAGGCCAGGCACGCAAGGCCGAGCTGACGGCGGATCGCATGCGCGCCGACAAGACCCCGGACCCGACGGTCGGCGTCTTCGTGGCGTCCGAAGCGCGGCGCAGCGAGCGGATCTACGGCGTGAGCCTGAGCATCCCCCTGTCCGGCACCTATCGCAACGAGCGCATGCTGCAGTCCCTGCAAGAGGCCGAGGCGGCGCGCACCCGGCTGGATGGCAAACGGCGCGAGCTGGAGATGGAAATCACCGACACCTACATAGATGCCACCGGCAGCTTCGAGCGCTGGCGCCTGAGCGCGCAGGGACTGGAGGCCACGCAGTCGAGCGCTCGCCTGACCCAGCGCGCGTATACGCTTGGCGAGATCGATTTGCAAGGGCTGCTGCTGGCGCGCAAGCAAGCGCTAGACGCCACCTTGGCCACCGAGCAGGCGCGTGTGGAGGCAGTGCGGGCGCAGAGCCGCTTGATGATAGATGCTCACTTGGTTTGGGACCTCCATGAGGACTGAAT
>JAYRLJ010000228.1:0-5379 GCA_041905305.1 Hylemonella sp.
GGCTCGCTTCAACCAACCCGTCTGAGAGACATCATGGATTTCAGTTTCACACCCGAACAGCAGATGATCCGGGACACGTACGCCCGCTTCTGCGACAAAGAGCTCACACCGGCCTACGTGCGTTGGTACGACGAACACTGCGACTTCCTGCCGCAGGACATGTTCGACAAGTTCACCGCGCTCGGCACCGCCGGCCTGACCATTCCAGAAGCGTACGGTGGACAAGGCCTGGGCACGGTGGAGCTGTGCCTAGCGATGGAGGAAATCGCCAAACGCAGCGTGGCCGCGGCCTTCTGCGTCGGCCTGGCCCAGGGCTTCGGCGGAGGCCCCATCGTCCACCTCGGCACGTCCGAACAAAAGGACCGCTTTCTGCCGCGCATTGCGAGCGGCGAACTCAAATGGTCGCTGGCGCTGACCGAGCCAGCCGGTGGTACCGATGTGTTGGGCGCCATCCGCACGACCGCCGTGCGCAAAGGCGACCGCTACGTGGTCAATGGCGCAAAGCAATGGATCAGCGGCGCGCACAAAGCCGACTACCTGACCGCCATCGTGATCACTGACCCATCGGCGCCGCGCAAGAAAGGCCTGTCGGCGCTGATCATCGACGCCAAGGCACCAGGGGTGACGATCAAACCCATCCCCAAGCTCGGCATCCATGGCTGCGGCACCAATGCCATCTTTTTCGACAACGTCGAAGTCCCCGTCGAGAACCTGTTGGGCACTGAGCACAACGGCTGGTACGAACTGCTCAACACGCTCAACCCGGAGCGCATCTCGACCTCGGTGTTCTCGCTCGGCATTGCTCAGGCGGCCTTTGACTATGCACTGGCCTACGCGAAGGAACGCCACGCGTTCGGACGGCCTATTGGCGGGTTCCAGATCCTACAGCACTACCTGGCCGACATCGCGATGGAAATCGAGCTGGCGCGCAATCAAGTCTACAAATGCGCCTGGTTGCAGGACAACGGTCGCCCTTATCACGTCGAGGTTGCGATGGCCAAGGTAGCAGCTTGCCGAGCCTCCGAACTGGCTGCCCGCCATGGTATGGAAATTCTCGGGGGCTACGGTTTTGCGATGGAGTACGACATGCAGCGGCACTTCCGTGACTACAAACAAATGATGTTCTCACCCATCTCGGACGAGATGGCAAAGAACTTTATTGCAGAAAGCTTCGGGCTACCACGTAGTTTCTGATTTCAGTCCTCCAGCCTTCATACGAAAGCGGCGCGTCATGACAGTAAACAAGACAAATTCGGAATCTGTGGAAACACATGTGACGGTGTTTTCCCAAGAGCCGTCTGATGAGGTGCAGGAACTCGCTTTGGACCCGGACCTGCCAATCGTCGACGCTCACCACCATCTGGTCGCTCCGGATCATCGCTACCTGCTGGAGCACTACATGGCGGACGTGAGTTCGGGACACAACGTTGAGGCCAGCGTCTGTGTAGAAGCCCGGGTTATGCATCATGCTAACGGGCCGGAGATGATGAGGCCTGTAGGCGAAACTGCCTTCGTCAATGCTTTGGTTGCCATGAGCGGCGGCGACTCCGCTGGCAAGTCCCAATTCGCACAAGGCATCGTGGCCTTTGCCGACCTCAGCGCTGGTGCCGCTGTGCAAGCGGTTTTGGAGGCCCATTTACAAGCCGGTGACGGGCGCATGCGAGGCATCCGACACATAAGCACATACAGCGATGAGCCTGCTCTGGCCAGTATCTATCACTGGAAAACCCCTGACCTGCTATTGGACGCCAAATTCCGCGAAGGTTTTGCGAGGCTGGAGCCTCTTGGACTGAGCTTCGATGCTTGGCTTTTTCACAATCAGCATGACCAGTTGCTTTCGCTAGCACGGGCGTTCCCCGAGACACAGATCGTTGTTGACCATCTCGGTGGACCATTGTTCATTGGATCCCAGGCCGGCCAGCCGGAGCTTGTCTACAAACAATGGTCTGTCAGCATCCGGCAGCTTGCTTCGTGCCCGAATGTCTTTATGAAGCTCGGTGGACTGGGCTTGCCCACCTTTGCTTTGGGTATCCAGCGGGAGGATCGTCCGAGTTCCGAGACACTGGCGCGCGCCTGGAGACCCTTCATCGAACCCTGCATTGAAGCGTTCGGGCCGGCGCGCTGCATGTTCGAGAGCAATTTTCCCAATGACAAGCTGGTCTATGACTATGGCGTGGGTTGGAATGCTTTCAAACGGATAACCCGTGCGATGTCTGCCGAAGAACGCCGGCAGCTTTTCAGTGGCACCGCGCGTCGCTTTTACCGCCTGCCTTCGATTGGCTGAGCATCGGACCTGTCATGTTCCGGATCGCAACGCAATGAACCTCTCGCACAACGAAAGCCGCTAAATACGGAAATTGAAAGAGATCTGGGCTTGGTCGCCCTCAACACGACATCCAAGCGAGGTCAACGCCCATTCCACTCGGCAGCCTCGACTGCCAAAGAACATCAAATAGATCGGAGACATTCATGAAGCGCACAATAATAAATTTAATGGCCATCCTGACCATCCTGGCCATCTTTACATCCGCCGCGCAGGCAGACACTGTGAAGATCGGTGTGGTGCAGGCGCTAAGCGGCCCCCCGGTGGTGGTCGATTTCAGCGAGTCGTACCTGCAGGGTATTGAAGCGGCACTTGCCGACTACAAGGCTCGCTTACCCAGGCACACCGTTGAGCTCGTCGTCTACAACGACGAGGCCAATCCGCAGCGCGCCGTGTCGCTCACGCAGCGGCTCATCAGCAACGACCGGGTGTCACTGATCATCGGCACGACCAATGCCGCTAGCGTCGTTGCGCTGACGCCCATGGTGCAGCAGGCAAGGGTGCCGATCCTAGTCGGCCCCTCGACGGCGAGCGATGTCACTGCGCGTTTCATCCGGGAAAAACCCAGCTACGTGTTCCGCTGCTCGATGGTTGAGCAGTACATGACCGACGCGCTGCTCGACTGGGCCACCACACGCCACAAGAAGATCGGCCTGATCCACACCACCAGCGGCTACGGAATGTTCGCACTCGGTGAAATCCAAAAAGGTATGGTCCAGCGCGGCTCCAAGCTGGCCATCATCGAGAGCGGTGCGCCCACCGTGACCGACCTGACTCCGCAGATGCTCAAGCTCAAGGCCGCGGACATCGACCTGCTCCTGGGCTACCACGACAGCAGCGAGCTGGTGTTCAAGGCCATGCAGAAGCTCGATTTCAAGCCCCAACTGGCTGCCGCGTGGGGCCTCTCGTCGATGGCAGTTGAGCGCGTTGTCGGCAAACAGATGGTCGAAGGTTCGGTGATGCCGCAGGCGATGGACATGGCGGATGCCAAGGTCAAGGCATTCGACGAGCGCATGAAGCGCCAGCTTGGCGACAAGTACCGTTGGCCGCTGGTCGCGGCGCTGGGTTACGACACCATGCGGATCGCGCTGCAGGCCGTGGATGTCGCAGGCCCCGAGGCATCCAAGCTGCGTGATGCGCTGGAGCAGCTTGATGGTTTTGAGGCTGTCACGGGCATTCCGGCCAAGCCGTTTTCGGCCACCGACCACGAGTGCATCGACGCGGGCCAGGTCTACATGGGTGTCTGGCGGGATGGCCGCGTCGTGCGCCTGGACCGCTGACAAGGCACACCATGTTGCAAGTCCTGATGTCCGGCATTGCGCTGGGCGGCATCTACACGCTGCTCGCTCTGGGTCTGTTCCTAACCTACGCGACCAGCCGTGCCATGAGCTTCGGCCAAGGCGACTTTCTGGCGCTGGCTGCCTTTCTCGCCATGTCCGGCCTGGTGGCCGGCTGGCCGCTGTGGCTGGTGGCACCTGCCACAGCCATCGCGTTGGCGCTGTTGGCCCTGTTGCTCGAACGGGTGGCGGTGCGACCAATCGTCGAAGGTCGCGCCACCCTGACCGGCCACCTCGGTTGGATCCTTACCACCCTGGGATTCGGCTTGATCGTGCAGAACGCGATCACCACCATTTGGGGCAAGTCGCGCCACGCCTCGCCGCCGCTGTTCTCTTCGGGCGACCAGCAGGTCGTGAACCTGCTGGATGCGCGCCTGTACATCGAGGAACTGGCGGTCGCCGGCACAGCGTTTGCACTGGTTGGGGTCATGTACCTGCTGCTGTACCGCTCGCCCTGGGGGCGGCGCGTCGCCACCGTCTCGTTCGACCCGGCGACGGCGCAGTTGCTGGGTATCAACGTGCGCCGTACGGTCGTGGGCGTCTACCTGGTGATGGGGGTGCTCACCGCCTGTGCAGGCCTGCTGGTCGGTCCGCTGGCGCCTGTGCAGTCGCACATGGGCATGCTGTACCTGCTCAAGGCCTTCGCCGTGATCAGCATCGGCGGCTTCAGCAATCCCCTGGGCCTGCTGGTCGGCGGGCTCGCGTTCGGCATTGCCGAGTCGTTCAGCAACTACTGGAATTCCGAATACGGCGACCTGTTCCCGTTCCTCGGCTTGATGCTTCTGCTGATGCTCCGCCCCATGGGCCTGTTTGGCGAACGGAGGACCGATGTCCGCTGATCCACACTCTCGTTGGTGGGCTTACGCTGTGGCTGCGCTCGCGGTGGCCGCCTTCCCATTCGTGTCCACGAACGCCTTTCACCTAAACCTGGCCCAGGAAGTGGTGGTGCTCGCCATTTCAGCGATCGGCATGAATCTGCTGCTCGGACTGTCGGGGCAGATTTCGCTCGGCCAGGCGGGCTTCTTCGCCGTCGGCGCCTACGTGTCGGCGCTGCTTGCGCAGCGCGCTGGGCTGCCGCTGGCCCTCGCGGTACCCATCGCTGCGGCCGCCTCGGCCGTGGTCGGCCTGGGCCTGGGATTAGTGGCGCTGCGTGCGCGCTCGCACTATCTGGCCATGATCACGCTGGCCTTCGGCATCATTGTCGGCATCCTGGCGCAGCGTTGGCTGCCTGTGACCGGTGGATCGATGGGGCTGTCCGGCCTGCCGACGCTGAACTGGGGCGACCCGGCCCACGGCGCGCGCAACTTCTTCTGGACCTGCGCGACGCTGCTGCTGCTGGCGCAGGTGGCATCGGACTATGTGATGCAAGCGCGGCCCGGGCGCGTGCTGCGCGCGATCGCGGAAAGCGAGAGCTTCGCCACCACCATCGGGATCGCATCACCCCGCTGGCGGGCTGGTGTGTTCGTGGTGGCTGCCTTGTTGTCGGGCCTTTCGGGTGCCTTGTTCGCACACCAGATCGGCTACGTCAGCAGCGAAACCATGAACCTTGACCGCAGCCTCGCCCTGCTGATCGTGGTGGTGGTCGGCGGCCTCGGCCACGCTTACGGGCCGCTGCTCGGCGCGCTGTTCCTTGTCGGCATCAGCCAGACCATGGCCGATCTCTACGAATGGGCCAACTACCTCTTCGGCGCACTGCTGCTGCTGGTCATGATCTTTATG
>JAYRLJ010000229.1:0-5306 GCA_041905305.1 Hylemonella sp.
ACCTGCGCCGGCCACGGTTTCATCACCTATGACGGAGTTCTCCACATGACCACCGTGCGTCGTTCATTTCTCATGAACGCGGCAGCCCTGTCTGCCGCCTACACGCTGCCCGTACTGGGCCAGGCCCAGCCGGCCCCGGCGCAGCGTCAGTTCAACCCCCAACCCGGCGCCTGGCGCACTTTCGAGGTCACCACCCGGGTCGACGTCCAGCAGGCCGACGGCGCCACGCGCGTCTGGCTGCCGGTGCCTTCGGTCGACACCGACTGGCAGCAGTCGCTGGACAGCCGCTACAGCAGCAACGGGCAGGTCCGCATGGCCGGCGACCGCCATTACGGCGCCAAATTTCTGGCGGTGACCTTCGCCGCCGGCGAGAAGCAACCCTGGGTCGAGGTCACCAGCCGCATCCAGACGCGCAACCGCGCCGTCGACTGGGCCGTGAAGAAGCCGGCGCAGGAAGACGCCGCCACCCTGAAGTTCTGGACTCAACCCACCACGCTGCTGCCGACCGACGGCATCGTGCGCCAGACTGCACTGGAAGCGACGCGTGGCGCCAAGACCGATGTGGAGAAGGCGCGCGCCATCTACGACTGGGTGGTGGCCAACACCTACCGAGAACCCAAGACCCGCGGCTGTGGCGAGGGTGACATCAAGGCCATGCTGGAAAGCGGCAACCTGGGCGGCAAGTGCGCCGACCTGAATGCCATCTTCGTCGGCCTGTGTCGCGCTGTCGGGCTGCCCGCGCGCGATGTGTATGGCCTGCGTCTCGTGCCGTCGGCCTTCGGCTACAAGGAGCTCAGCGGCAACCCGGCCAGCCTCAAGGGCGCGCAGCACTGCCGCGCCGAGGTCTACCTGAAAGACTACGGTTGGGTGGCCATGGACCCGGCCGACGTGGCCAAGGTCATGCGACTGGAAACGGCCGATTGGATCAAGGACACCAAACACCCCGTGGTGGCACCCGTCAACAAAGCGCTGTTCGGCGGCTGGGAGGGCAACTGGCTGGCCTGGAACATGGCGCACGACGTGGCGCTGCCGGGCGCCGAGGGGCCAAAGCTGGGCTTCCTGATGTACCCGGTGTGCGAAACCGCAGGCGAGCGGCTCGACTCCTATTCGCCCGACGCCTTCCGCTACCAGATCACGGCGCGCGAAATCACGGCCTGAGGGCCGCTGCGCTCGGGCTCAGTAGAGCTGGGCCGAGCGCGGCGTCGTTGCCACGGCAGCGGCCTGCGGTGGTCGCCCGGGGGCGGCAGGGGCGCCCGCGGGCCGCTGAGCCTGCCCGGCCAGGACCTCGGCCAGCGCCGTCAGGACGTCGTCGCTGCTCAGGCTGTTCATGTCGGTGTCGGCGTTCTCGCCCAGGTGCGCCAGCCGCTCGGCCTGCACCTCGATGCTGCGCTCGAACAGGTTGCGCACGAAGCGGCCGTTGTCGCTGGTGCGGCCCGCCTGGTGCAGCGCGCGCAGCCGCTCCAGCAGCAGCGGCCGGGCGTCGTCGTCCAGTGTGTATTCGGATTCGCGGCAGTACTTGTCGAAGATGCCGATCAGGTCGGCCGGCTCGTAGTCGTCGAAGGTGATGTAGTGGCTGAAGCGCGAGCGCAGGCCTGGGTTGCTGTCGATGAAGTGGCGCATCGGCTCCGGATAGCCGGCAACGATCACCACCAGCTGGTCACGGTGGTCTTCCATGAACTTGAGCAGGGTATCGATGACCTCACGGCCGAAGTCCCGCTCGTCGTCGCCCTGCGCCAGCGCATAGGCTTCGTCGATGAACAGCACGCCACCCAGGGCTGATTCGAGCACCTCGCGCGTCTTGATGGCCGACTGGCCCACGTAGCCCGCCACCAGACCGGCCCGGTCCACTTCGACGATGTGGTTGGAGGGGATGATGCCCAGGCTGTAGTACAGGTCCGCCACGATGCGTGCCACCGCCGTCTTGCCCGAGCCCGGGTTGCCGGTGAACACCAGATGCTGCGAGATGCCCGTTGGCACCTTGTGGCCGGCCTTGGCGCGCAGCCGCTGCAGGCGCATGAAGGCAAACAGCCGCTGCACCTGCCGCTTGACCTGCGGCAGGCCGACCAGGCCGTTGAGCTTGCGCAGAGCCTGCTCGTAGCTGGCCAGCGGGCCGTCGTCGGCCGGCAGCGGTTCGCCCAGCGCATTTTCCACATCGGCAGGCAGGATGGCCTGCAGCTCCGGCTTGCCCGCCTGCGGCAGTGCCAGCACGCGCTGCGCCTGCGCTTCGATCACCTTTTCGAACAGGTTGCGCACGTAGCGCGCATTGCTGAAGCGCTCGCGCTGCACCTGGATTTCGCGCTGGAAGATGGTCTTGAGGCCGTGGTGGGTGGATTCGTCCAGCTGGTAGGAGTGTTTGCTGCAGAAGTTGAGGAAAATCTGCAGCAGTTCCTCCGGTGTGTAGTCGGGGAAGTGGACATAGCGGTTGAAGCGCGAGGCCAGGCCCGGGTTGGACTGGATGAAGTCTTCCATTTCCGTGGTGTAGCCGGCCACGATCACCACCAAGTCGTCGCGGTGGTCCTCCATCATCTTCAGCAGCGTCTCGATGGCTTCGTGGCCGAAGTCCTGGCCGCCGGCGCGGGCCAGCGCATAGGCTTCGTCGATGAACAGGATGCCCCCCAGGGCTGACTCCACCACCGCCCGCGTCTTGAGCGCGGTCTGCCCGATGTAGGCCGCCACCAGGCCGGCGCGGTCGGTCTCGACGATCTTGTCGGTCTTGAGGATGCCCAGTCGCTGGTACAGGCCGGCGATGATGCGCGCGATCGTGGTCTTGCCGGTGCCCGGGTTGCCCAGGAAGACCAGGTGGCGCGACGGCCAGTTGGGCACGCGCAGGCCCTGCTGTGCGCGCAGCTTCTGCACCTGCAGGTAGCTGGCCTGGCGGAACACCTCCTGGCGCACCACCTCCAGGCCGACGAAATCAGTGAAGGCCGACTGGAGGTAGTCGGCCACCGATTCGTCGGCGGGCAGGAAGTGCTCGGGTACGGCCTGCAGATGCGAGCGCCGCTGGCGCAGCCGCGCCAGGCGCTCCTTGGCCTCGGCATAGTCCTGCCGTGCGGCCTCCTCGTACCAGTGTTGCGCCTGCTCCAGATCTTGCGGTACGCCCAGGCCGTTCTCATACAGCCAGCCCAGGTTGCTGCAGGCCTCGGCAAATTTCTTCTCGGCCGCCAGGCGGTTCCAGTAGACGCTCTGGGCATAGTCCACCGGCACGCCGAGGCCGTTTTCGTAGATCAGGGCCAGTTCGCACTGGGCCTCGGGCATGCCCTGCTCGGCGGCCCGTCGGTACCAGGCAATCGCCTGCTGCTGGCTGACGGGCACGCCGCGGCCGTTGGCGTAGGCGAAGGCCAGGTTGTACTGGGCGTAGCTGTCGCCCTGCTCGGCGGCAAGCTGGAACCAGTGCACACCCTCCTGTTCGTCCCGCGGCACGCCGACGCCGGTGGCGTAGTGGTAGCCCAACTGACGCCGTGCGGGCGCGTCACCGTGCTCGGCAGCGATGCGCAGCCGACGGATGCCCTCTGGCTCGTTCTTGCCGACGCCACGTCCGTTCAGGTAGGCGTAGGCCAGATGGCGTTGCGCCTCGACATGGCCGCCATCGGCCGCCTGGCGGAACCAGACGGCTGCCTGTTGGGCATCCTTCTCGGTGCCGACGCCATGGGCGTAGCGCAGGCCGAGCTGGAACTGGGCCTCTGCATCCGGCTTGAGGAAGAAGCTGCCCTCGGCCAGCCGGCGCAGTTCCTGGAAGGGCAGGGCGTCGTAACGCTGAGAAGGCATGTCGTTGGGTGCTGGAGATGGCAGGGCGCCGTCAACGTGCGCTGCCGGCCGTCTGGCAGTCTATCTCAAGCCCTCGACAGAACCCAGCGTCGCGCCGTTGCCCGGAGACGATGGGGAGCGTCTGACCGGCGGCTTGCCGACGGATGTATCTGGATTGATAATGAAAAACGATAAAAACGGAAACCCCGGTGAAGCACAAGCAAATCCGTCGCTACAGCCTCAGACAGTTCCTGATCCTGGTGTTCGGTGGCCTCACCCTTTTGGTGGGCCTGCCGACCTACCTGTACGTCAGCAGCACCTACACCGAAAAGCTGGTGCGGGAGCGCGGCGAGTCGGTGCACGATCTGGCCACCGCGGTCGCCTCCGTGCTGGCTGCCGACCTGCACGAGCGGCAGCGTGAAATCGACCTCATGGCCCAGTCGGCCCTGTTCAGACAGGCCAGGCTCGATGACCCTAGCCTTCGTGTCACGCTGGAGCGGCTCCAGCAGTCCTATCCGCACTATTCCTGGCTGGGGATGGTGGCCCCCGACGGCACGGTCCGCGCTGCCACGGGCAAGTTGCTCGAACACACCAGCGTGGCGGCGCGCCCGTGGTTCCAGCAAGGCCTGAAGGGGTCCTTTTCCGGCGACCTGCACGAGGCCTTGCTGCTGGGCCGTCTGCTACCGCCGTCGACGAGCGGGGACCCACTGCACCTGATCGATTTCGCCTCGCCGGTGCTCGACATGCAAGGGCAGGTGCGCGGCGTGCTGGGGGCGCATGCGGACTGGGGCTGGGCCACCGACGTGGTGCAGGTGCTCAAGCCATCCAATGCGGCGCAGACGCGGGTCGAAATCCTCATCGTCAACAAGGACGGCCGTGTCATCCATCCCATGCGCTACAACGGCTCGGTCGAACTGCCGGCCGCGTTGTCCAACGTCGAGAAGTTTCGCGTCGATGCCTGGAAAGACGGTGTGGAATACCTGTCCAGCATGGTGTCGGTCAAGCACGATCCGTCGGCACAGTCCATGGGCTGGCGCGTGGTCGTACGCCAGCCGACGGAGCAGGCCCTGCAGGACATCGCCAGCTTGCAGTGGATCGCCCGGCTGCTGTTCCTGGGGGCGACGGCCGTCTTCCTGCTGCTCATCTGGTGGGCCGCGACCGTTGTTTCACGGCCATTGCGCGAATTGACACAGAAGGCATACATGATCGAACTGGGGCAGGAGGACACCGCGCTGGATACCACCCGGCAACGCACACTGGAGCTGTACGAATTGGCAACGGCCCTGCGGGGCATGGCCAGGACCTTGCTGAAGCGCAAGAACGCATTGGCCGAAAGCAACGCCTACCTGGAGCGCGCCGTGGCCGAACGAACGGCCGAGCTGCTGAAGGCCAACGAGGAGCTGCTGCGCCAGTCCCGGCAGGACGCGCTGACCGGCCTGTCCAACCGGCTGGCCGCCAACGAACGGCTGGAGAGCGAGTTCGTCCGGCTCAAGCGGCAGCAACTGACCTACACGGTGCTGCTGATCGACATCGACAATTTCAAGCCGATCAACGACACCCAT
>JAYRLJ010000230.1:0-5295 GCA_041905305.1 Hylemonella sp.
TGCTGCGGCTACCCGCAGCGCGGCAGCGGCCAGTTCGACAAGGCCGAGAAGATGATCACCGACAACCGGGTGCTGTTCCACCGCGTGGCCAACACGCTGAACTACCTGGACATCAAGACGGTGGTGGTGAGCTGCGGCACCTGCTACGACCAGTTGCAGGGCTACAAGTTCGAGGAGATATTCCCCGGCTGCCGCATCATCGACATCCACGAGTTTCTGCTGGAAAAGGGCATCAAGCTCAGCGGCGAGCAGGGGGGCTACCTGTACCACGAACCCTGCCACAACCCGATGAAGCTGGGCGACTCGATGAAGACGGTCAAGACCCTGCTGGCGGGCGACACCGGCAACAACGTGCTCAAGAGCGAGCGTTGTTGCGGCGAGTCCGGCACGCTGGGTGTGAGCCGGCCTGACATCTCGACCCAGGTGCGCTTCCGCAAGGAAGAGGAGATCCGCAAGGGCGAGGCGGCGCTGCGCGCCACCGGACTGGCGGGCGAGCAGGACAACGTCAAGATCCTGACCAGCTGTCCGAGCTGCCTGCAGGGCCTGACGCGTTACGGCAACGACCTGCAGAACGGCCTGCTGGAGGCCGACTACATCGTGGTCGAGATGGCGCGCCAGATTCTCGGCGAAGACTGGCTGCCGCAGTACGTGGCGGCGGCCAATGCCGGCGGCATCGAGCGCGTGCTGGTCTGAGGCCATGCGGGCAGCCGGCTGCACGCTGTGCGAGACCGAGGGCGGGCTGGCTGTCTGGCGTGGCGCGCGTTTCCGCGTCATCCGCGCCGAGGAGGCCGCTTTCCCGGCCTTCTACCGTCTGGTCTGGAACGACCATGTGGCCGAGTTCTCCGATTTGTCTTCGGCTGACCGTGCGTTGTGCATGGACGCAGTGACGCGCATCGAACAGGTGCTGCGCGACCGTCTGCAGCCGACCAAGATCAACCTGGCCACGCTGGGCAATGTGGTGCCACACCTGCACTGGCACGTGATCGCCCGTTTCGACTGGGACAGCCATTTCCCGGCGCCGGTCTGGGGTGCCGCGGTGCGCACGGCCGATGCCGCAGCGCTGGCCCAGCTGAGCCGCCAATTGCCCGATGTGGACGAGGTCATCCGGCGCGCGCTCGTGGCGCTGCCGGGTGCCTTGGGATAATCCGGCTTTTCAAACGACAGGTGGTACTCCGATGGCAGGTTTGCAATCCGGCGCGCCGACGCCGCAGGATCTGACAGTGCATGGCAAGTCGCGTGTGCTGGAGATCAGTTTTTCCGACGGCCAGACCTTTCGCATCCCCTTCGAGTTGATGCGTGTGTACTCGCCCTCGGCCGAGGTGCAGGGGCATGGCCCGGGCCAGGAGGTGCTGCAGACCGGCAAGCGCGAGGTTGGCCTCGTGGCGCTGGAGCCGGTGGGCAACTACGCGGTGCAGCCGACCTTCTCGGACGGCCACAGCAGCGGTATCTACTCCTGGGATTACCTCTATTTCCTCGGTTCGCAGCAGGACAAGCTGTGGGACGATTACTTCGCGCGCCTGCAGGTGGCCGGTGTCGACCGCGACGCGCCGATGCCGGAAAAATCGGGCCACAGCTGTAGCAGCCATTGAGAAGCACCATGACACAGACCCACTTTGGATTCGAAACCGTCGACGAGGCCGAGAAAGCCAAGCGTGTGCGCGGCGTGTTCGACTCGGTCGCCTCCAAGTACGACGTGATGAACGACCTCATGTCCGGCGGTCTGCATCGCCTGTGGAAGGCCTACACCGTGACGGTGGCCAACCTGCAGGAAGGTGACCGGGTGCTCGACATTGCCGGTGGCACCGGCGACCTGGCGCTGGCCTTTGCCAGGAAGGTGGGCAAGACCGGCCAGGTGGTGCACACCGACATCAACGAGGCCATGCTGCGCGTCGGCCGCGACCGCCTGCTGGACGCCGGCGTGGCGCTGCCCACCGTGGTGTGCGATGCCGAGAAGCTGCCCTTCCCGGACCAGCATTTCGATCTGGTCAGCGTGGCCTTCGGCCTGCGCAACATGACGCACAAGGACGTCGCGCTGACCGAGATGCGCCGTGTGCTCAAGCCTGGTGGCAAATTGCTGGTGCTGGAGTTCTCCAAGGTGGCGCCGCCGCTGGAGAAGCTGTACGACTGGTATTCCTTCAAGGTGCTGCCCAAGCTCGGCCAGCTGGTGGCGGGCGACGCACACAGCTACCAGTACCTGGCGGAGTCCATCCGCATGCATCCGGGCCAGGAAGAGCTCAAGACCCTGATGCACAAATCCGGATTCGGACATGTGGATTTTCACAACATGACTGGCGGCATAGTGGCCTTGCATGTTGGAATCAAGTGCTGACACACCTGATTTGCGTTAATTTCAGGCTGTCGCCCTGAACCCTCTTGGATTGATCGGAGACGAGACATGAAACTCTGGACGTTGGCCCTCTCACTGGCCTTGGCCCTCGGCGCCGCGAATGCGGAGGCCAAGCGCCTGGGCGGCGGCAAGTCGGTTGGCAAGCAGTCGAGCAATGTGACGCAGCGCGAAGCCGCGCCGACCGCGCCCGCGGCGCCGACGCAAAGTGCCGCGGCCCCGGCCAAGCCGGCCACCCCGGCTGCGGCACCGGCTGCAGCGCCGAAGAAGCCCTGGGGTGCCATGCTCGGTGGTCTGGCCGCCGGCCTGGGCCTGGCGTGGCTGGCGAGTTCGCTCGGCCTGGGTGAGGCTTTTGGTCAGTTCATGCTGATCGGCCTGGTCGTACTGCTGGCCATGCTGGCGTTTGGCTGGATCATGCGCCGCCGTGCCGCGGTCCCGCCGGCTCGCAGCCCGTACGCCTTCCAAGGCGCCGCTGCCGGCCAGGCCGTGACGCCGCCGCCAGCCTACCGGCCGGAGAACGTGGGTAACGATGCCTCGGCCCGTCCGTGGGAGCGTCCGGCCACCGCTTTCGACGCGTCGGCGATGCAGGGCACCTCGGGGGTCGTGATCGGCTCGGCCCTGAGCGGCTCGCAGAACTGGGGCGTGCCGGCCGGGTTTGACACGGCAGGGTTCCTGCAGGCGGCCAAAACCAATTTCGTCACCTTGCAAGGGGCCTGGGACCGTGCAGACCTCGCGACCCTGCGTTCGATGATGACCGACGCCATGCTGGACGAGATCCGCCAGCAACTGGCAGAGCGTGAGGCGCACACCGGCGGCCCGGTCAACAGCACCGACGTGGTGATGCTGGAGGCCCAGCTGCTGGGCATTGAGGACCTGGGCGATGCCTACATGGCCAGCGTCGAGTTCTCCGGCATGATCCGCGAGGAGCCGTCCGCCGGCCCGAGCCCGTTCCGCGAGGTCTGGAACATGACCAAACCCAAGAACGGCAGCAGCGGCTGGCTGGTGGCGGGCGTACAGGCGCTGCAATAAGCCGCCATTCTTTTCAATCGATAATCGGGGACTATGGCAACACAGTCCCCGTTTTCTTTGCTGGAGGACGTTTTCCAGCAACTTGGCAGCACGCTGCAACCGCCGGCCTGGGCCGTGCAGGAGGCCCAGCGTCGCGTGGTGCTGCTGCTCAACCATGTGCTGATGCAGGAGCCTGAAGCCACCGCGCGGCTGGCGCGTCAGAAGGGGCGCGTGGTGCTGTTCCACTGGCGCCAGTTCCATTTCAAGCTGCTGCTGACGCCGGCCGGTCTGCTCGACCTGGCAGGCCCGGATACGGCGGCCGACCTGACGCTGGCATTGACGGAAGAGTCGCCCGTGGTGCTGGTGCAGTCCGCGCTGGCCGGTGCCAAGCCGGCGGTGCGCATTGAAGGCGACGTGCAACTGGCTGCGGAGATCAACTGGCTGGCCGACCATGTGCGCTGGGATATCGAGGAGGACCTGGCCCGCATCATCGGCGATGCGCCGGCCCATGCGCTGGGTCAGGCGGCGCGCCGCCTCGGCGAGACCGTGCGCCAGTGGCTGGTGCAGCGCGGCGGCGCGGGAGCCGCTGCATGAGGCGGCTGCTGCGCGGCGTCTTCATCGTCTGGATCGTGCTGCGCTACGGTCTGGATGAGCTGGTACTGACCAGTTTCCAGAAGCCCTGGCTGCGCGTCATCGCGCGCATTGTTTCCATTGGCCGCAACCTGAACGCGCCGCGCGGGGTGCGCCTGCGCGAGGCACTGGAGCGTCTGGGGCCGATCTTCGTCAAATTCGGCCAGGTGCTGTCGACCCGGCGCGACCTGCTGCCGCCCGATGTGGCCGAGGAACTGGCCAAGCTGCAGGACCGTGTACCGCCGTTCAGTTCGGACGTGGCGGTGGCCACCATCGAGCGCGCCTTCCGCAAGCCGCTCGACCAGGTCTTCCTCACCTTCGAGCGCCAGCCGGTGGCCAGCGCCTCGATCGCCCAGGTGCACTTCGCCACGCTGCGTGACCGCGACGGTCGTGAGCGCGAGGTGGCCGTCAAGGTGCTGCGCCCGGGCATGCTGCCGGTGATCGAGAAGGACCTCAGCCTGATGCGCATGATGGCCGGCTGGGTGGAGAGCCTGTCGGCCGACGGCAAGCGCCTCAAGCCGCGCGAGGTGGTCGCCGAGTTCGACAAGTACCTGCATGACGAACTGGACCTGATGCGCGAGGCGGCCAGCGCCGCGCAACTGCGCCGCAACATGGCGGGGCTGGACCTGGTGCTGATTCCCGAGATGTTCTGGGACTTCTGCCACGACGACGTGCTGGTCATGGAGCGCATGAAGGGTATCCCGATCAGCCAGACGGCGCGCCTGCGCGAGGCCGGTGTGGACCTGAAGAAGCTGGCGCGCGACGGCGTCACCATCTTCTTCACCCAGGTGTTCCGTGACGGCTTCTTCCATGCCGACATGCATCCGGGCAACATCTTCGTCAGCACCGACCCGGCGACGTTTGGCCGCTACATCTCGCTCGACTTCGGCATCGTCGGCACGCTGACCGAGTACGACAAGGAATACCTGGCGCAGAACTTCACCGCCTTCTTCCGGCGCGACTACAAGCGCGTGGCCGAGCTGCACATCGAGTCCGGCTGGGTGCCGCCGCAGACCCGGGTCGACGAGCTGGAAGCCGGCATCCGCGCGGTGTGCGAGCCCTATTTCGACCGGCCGTTGAAGGAAATCTCGCTCGGCATGGTGCTGATGCGCCTGTTCCAGACCTCGCGTCGCTTCAACGTGGAGATCCAGCCGCAGCTGGTGCTGCTACAGAAGACCCTGCTCAACATCGAGGGCCTGGGGCGCGAGCTCGACCCCGACCTGGACCTGTGGAGCACGGCCAAGCCCTTCCTGGAGAAGTGGATGACCGACCAGATCGGGCCGCGCCGCTTCTGGGAGGAGCTGAAGAACCAG
>JAYRLJ010000231.1:0-1269 GCA_041905305.1 Hylemonella sp.
GACGGCCGCATCGGTGCCATCCGCAATGCGCTGGAAGCACAGGGTCTGGTGCACACGCGCATCATGGCCTACAGCGCCAAGTACGCCAGCGCCTTCTACGGCCCGTTCCGCGACGCCGTCGGCTCGGCCGCCAACCTGGGCAAGAGCAACAAGAAGGTCTACCAGATGGACCCGGCCAACACCGACGAGGCGCTGCGCGAAGTGGCGATGGACATCGCCGAGGGCGCCGACATGGTGATGGTCAAGCCCGGCATGCCCTACCTCGATGTGGTGCGCCGCGTGAAGGACGAGTTCCGCATGCCAACCTTCGCCTACCAAGTGTCAGGCGAGTACGCCATGCTGAAGGCCGCGGCCCAGAACGGCTGGCTCGACCACGACGCGGTGATGATGGAAGCGCTGCTGGCCTTCAAGCGTGCCGGCGCCGATGGCATCCTGACCTACTTCGCCATTGCCGCCGCCCGCCTGCTACAAAACAAGTAGCAAGTCACGCAAATCCAGCAAGGGTTAAGCCTCTCTTTGACTCAGAACCCGCGGCCATGCGCATCTTCCACATCAGTTCCGGCAGTGCCATCGAGCAGGCCGAACTGCCGCAGCAACTGCCGGCCAGCGGGCATGTGTGGATCGCCTGCACACGGCAGGAGCTGCAGGCGCAGTTGGGCACCCTCCAGGCCACGCTGCAGGCGCTGTGTGGCCTGCAGTTGGTGGATCTGCACGTTTCCGACCTGCTCAACGCGCAGCTGCCCTCGCACTTCGACTACACCTCGCAGTACGACCTGCTGGTGTTCCGGCGCCTGGCCACCGGCGGCGGCGCGAACGGCCGCAACGGCCATGATGGCGAACCCACCCGGCCGCACAAGCGCAGCGGCCCGCCCATTCTGAAGCGCATCGACACCAGCCCAGTGGGCTTTGCCGTATTCGAGCGCGTCCTTTTGACGGTGCACCCCCCCGACTGTGCCGCACGCGATGCCTACGCCCTACGGCTGCTGCAGTCGGGCGGCAGCGACATCCGTACCGCCAGCAGCCGGCTGCCCGCTTCGCCGGCCGACCTGATGCTGCGCCTGGTCAACCAGATGGTGGATGGCTTCCTGGAGTTGCGGCGCGAACTGACGCGCCAGCTGGACCACTGGCAGACCGAGCTGCTGAACCCGCGCACCCGCTTTTCCAACTGGGCGGCCTTGCTGGAAGCCCGGCTGGCGCTGCACCACTTGGACGACATCTGCGAGGACCAGCGCGCCGCCGTGCAGGACTGGATCGAGGTCGTGAAGACTT
>JAYRLJ010000231.1:1279-5244 GCA_041905305.1 Hylemonella sp.
TTGGCCGGATGCAGCCGACCCGGCTTCACAGCGCGAGCACGACCTGCTGCTGGTGCGCAGCCGCGATCTGCTGGAACACATCGAGCGCGTGGTACACCACGTACGCCGGCTGGAGCAAAGCGCCGAAACCGCGGTGCAGATGCACTTCAGCGCGCAGAGCAACCGCACCAACGAGATCATGCGCACGCTGACGGTGCTGACGGCCATCTTCCTGCCCTTGAACCTGATCGCCGGCATTTTCGGCATGAACTTCGACTTCATCCCCTTGCTGCACCACAGCGGCGGCTTCTGGTGGGCCATGGGCTCGATGATGCTGACGGCCATGGCACTGACGCTCTACTTCTGGCGCAAGCGCTACCTGGAGCGCACCTCAGGACGGTGAATCGCCGCCGATCTGCAGTTGCGCCAGCAGATCGGCCACCAGCTCCAAGCGCAGCAGCGGGTTGTCCAGCGCCAGGTACTGCTGCTTGAGCCGGACAGGAACCGGCAACAGTTCACACCAGCGGTTGGCCAGCCAGCCGCAGTCGTCCCAACGCAGCGGCGGCTGGATCGGCAGGTCAGCGGGATCGCCCCCCTGGGCCTGCATGTGTTGCAGCAGCCGCTCCAGCCCTGTGCGCACATGGGCCAAATCCGGCGGCACGGCCACGGGCGTATCGTCCGGCAGCCATTCCACCTGTCCAACCCACAGACCATGCTTGAGTTGCTCGCTGCTGCGCAGGCGGAAACGCCGCCCGCCGCGGCAACGGATCAGCATCAAACCCGGCTGCGGCCGCTCGAACTGCGTGATGTGCGCCAGCGTCCCCACGGCATGCAGCGCTTCCGGCGTGAACGCCGCGCCCTCGCTCGGGTCCGGCCGCCGCACCTCCTGCCCCTGAGCGAGGCTGACGACGCCGAACGGAGCACCCTCCTTGTGGCAGCGGCCGATCAGGTCGAGGTAACGCACCTCGAAGATGCGCAGCGGCAGCACGCCACCGGGAAACAGCACGGTCTGCAGCGGAAACAGCGGCAGCGTGGTGACACTGCCGGTGTCGCTGCCGACGTCGCTCAAGGTCGCGCCCCAAGGAACAGCGCGGCGCCGTTGTCCCAGGCAATGCGCCGCGCCACCGTCGGCGGCAGCTCGCCCAGCCAGCGGCGATACCCCTGCATCAGACTGTCGTAATAGAGCCAACGCTGGTTGACCCAGGTGTCGGATCCGATCAGGAAGCGCGTCGGGTACTTCAGCAGCAAGGCACGCCACTCGGGGCACAGTGCGCCATCGCCACAGGTCAGCCCCGGGCGGTAGGACAGTTCACCCATCAGCTGCGGGTACTTGGCGAACAAGGCATCGACGCGCGCGACCGGTGTGCCGCCGATGCCGGTGTGGGCCCAGATCAGTCGGGCCTGGGGCGCATGTGCCATCAGCAGGTCGATCGCCACATCGTCCACATGCGCCAGCACCGCCAGTTGCTTGTCCTGCGCAAACTGCATCAGCTTCTTCGCCACCGGGCCGTTGGCATTGGCACTGTCGTAGAGATGGAACTCGCCGAGGCCGCGGTAGGGGCCGGCGGCGGTACCGCGCGCGAACTCGGCCTGCACCATGGCGTAGATGCTCTCGTCGCGGAACCAGTTGCTGTAGTCGTCGCGGTTGCGGTAAAGGCGGATGAAGGGCACCACCGTGACGCCGGCGGCACGCGTCTGTTCACGGGCCTCGGCCAGGGCCTTGGTGCCCTCGTTCGGCCGGCTGTTGGCGATGATGGCCTGCACCCCGTTGCGCTGCATGCGCGCCAGCACGTCGTCCAGCGGATGCGGACCGGCCTGCCCGTTCCAGGCCTCGTCGTTGTAGTGCAGGTGGGCATCGAACAGCGGACCGGCGTAGTCGGCAGCTTGTGCTGCCGCACCCGTTGCTCCTGAAACAATAGCTAGCCACGCATACCCAGCAAGGGCCAGAGACCGGAAAGGCATCAGAAATGCGTGGCGCACCATGACTCAACCCACGTGCTTGGCGAAGAAGGCCAGCGTGCGCTGACGCGCCAAGGCCGCGGCGGTGGCGTCCCACGCGCCGCGCTGATCGCAGTTGAAGCCGTGGTTGGCAGCGTAGATGTGGATCTCCGCCGTCGGGTGCGCCTTTTGCAGCGCAGCCACGCCGTCGAGCGGGATCCAGTGGTCCTTCTCGCCGAAGTGCGCCAACACCGGGCACTTCGGGCTGCGGGCGATCTCAGCCTCACTGGTCATGCCACCGCCGTAGTAAGGCACCGCGGCACTCACGCCGTTCAGCAGGCAAGCCGCTCGCCAGGTCAGCAGGCCACCCCAGCAGTAGCCGACCACGCCCACCTTGCCGGCCTGCGCAGCATGGTTGATGGCGGCCTGGATGTCCTGCAGCACGCCGGGCGCCGGCAGCGCCTCCACCGTGGCCTTGAGCGCCATGCCGGCACTCATGTCGTCGGGCGAGTAGCCCAGCTCGACGCCGGCCTTGACACGGTGGAAGGTGGACGGTGCCACCACCAGATAGCCGTCGGACGCATAGCCATCGGCCACGGCGCGGATGTGCGAGTTGACGCCGAAGATCTCCTGCATCACCACCAGGCCACCACGCGGCTGGCCTGCGGGTCGGGCCACGTAGGCCGGGAAGGTAAAGCCGTCGGCGGCTTGCAGATCGATGAACTGACCCATCTTGGTTCTCCTTGTTCAGCTTGTCAGGTGGTAAGGGACTTGAGCTTGCGCTCGACGAGATCGAGCCGGTCCTGGCCCCAGAAGATCTCGCCCTGGATGACGTAGCTGGGCGCACCGAACACGCCGGCGTCGATGGCCTGCTGCGTGTAGGCCTCATAACGCTCGCGTGCCGTCTGACTCCAGGCCTGTTCCAGTCGATTGGCGTTGAGCCCCTGCTCGGCCAGCAGCTCGGCCAGCACCTTCTCGTCGGCAATGTTGCGCTCCTGCGCCCAGCAGGCGACCAGCACGGCGCCAGTAAGCTTCATGGCGGCCTCGCTGCCGTCGTGCAGGTCGACCGCGATGATGAGGCAGGCTGCATCGTCGCCATTAACCGGGAAATACTTGGGCTGCGGATTGAGCGGCATCTGCAGGTAGTCGCTGTAGCGCTTGAGCTCCACCAGCCGGTAGGCCTGGCGTTGCGGCGCACGCTTCGGCAAGGGCAGGCCGCCGGAAATGGGAAACACCTTGCCGCCCAGGTCGACCGGTAACACGCGGATGGCCGCACCGGCAGCGCGCGCCATGGCGGCAAAACGTGCATGGCCAAGGTAGGTCCAGGGGCTTTGTGGGGCGAAGTAATAGTCGACCGTCAGGGCCATGCTGTCTCCAGGTTCTTCTGTGGTGGCGGCAATGGTATCTTGTCGTCTGCACATCTGCAGGAGAGCGGTTTTGGACCAGGTGCTACTCATCACCGGTGGCAGTCGCGGCATCGGTGCCGCCACGGCGCTGCTGGCGGCGCAACGCGGTTACGCGGTGGCGGTGAATTACACCGCCAATTCACTCGCGGCCGACGAAGTAGTGCGGCAGATCCGCGCCGCGGGCGGGCAAGCCATCACGGTACAGGCCGACGTGGCCCAGGAGGCGCAAGTAGTGGCGATGTTCGAGAAGGTGGATGCCAAGCTCGGCCGCCTGACAGCGCTGGTGAACAACGCCGGGGTGGTGGATGTAGCGCAACGCGTGGACGAGCAGAGCCTGGCACGCTGGCGCCGCATGTTCGAGATCAATGTGTTCGGCAGCCTGCTGTGCGCCCGCGAAGCGGTGCGGCGCATGAGCACGCGCCATGGCGGCACGGGTGGTGCCATCGTCAACGTCAGCAGCGTGGCCGCCACACTGGGTGCGGCTGGCCAGTATGTGGACTACGCGGCGGCCAAGGGCGCGATCGATGTCTTCACGCTCGGCCTGGCGCGCGAGGTGGCGGCCGAAGGCGTGCGCGTCAACGCCGTGCGACCCGGCATCATCGACACCGAGATCCATGCCAGCGGCGGCCAGCCGGATCGTGC
>JAYRLJ010000232.1:0-5162 GCA_041905305.1 Hylemonella sp.
GCACCTGACCTGGACACCCTGCGGCTGGTGGCGCAGGACATTCGCCGCTTTGCCCGCACGCTGCTGGGCCAGGGCGTGCAGGCGCGCCAGCTCACCGCGCTCATCAGCCACCTCAATGACGTGCTGGCCGAACGGTTGCTGGCCATCAAGGCGGCCGAGCACGGCATCGCGCTGGAGCGCCTGTGCTGGCTGGCGCTCGGCTCCGAGGGCCGCAGCGAGCAGACCATCGCCACCGACCAGGACAACGCGCTGATCCTGCCGGACGACACCACGCCCGCCGGGCGTGCCGCAGCACTGGCCTTCGGCCGCGATGTGAACCTGGCGCTGGACGCCTGCGGGTACCCGCTGTGCAAGGGCGGCATTGCGTCGTGGATCGACCATGGCGCGCCGCAGGATCTGTTGAACGCCAGCATTTATTTCGACTTCCGGCCGCTGGCAGGTGACACGGCACTGGCGCAAAGCCTGCGGGACGAGGTGGTGGAGGCAGCGCGGCGCACGCCGCGGTTCCTGAAGCAGATGGCGCAGAACGCGCTTGCCCGCGGCGCACCATTGAACTGGCTCGGCAGCATTGATGCGGACGAGCAGGGCAGCGTGGACCTGAAGTTGCAGGGCACGGCCATTTTTGTCGACGCCGCGCGGCTGTACGCGCTGGCCCATGGCGTGACCGCCACCGGCACCCGGGAGCGGCTCGAGGCGGCCGGTGACCGGCTGGGCCTGGCGCCGCCGGAGTACCAGGCCTGGGTGGGCGGGTTCGAGTTCCTGCAGATGCTGCGGCTGCGTGTGCAGCTGGAGAGCCCCGGCGACGGGGCCCAGCCCAACCGCATCGGTGTGGCGGGCTTGAACGACATTGACCGGCGCATCCTGAAGGAATCGTTCCGGGTGGCGCGCGCGCTGCAGCAGCGGCTGCAGCTGGACTACGAGCGATGAGCTGGCTGTCGGCGCTGCGCGGCACCCAGCCGGTGGTGGACGAACGGCGCTGGGTCATGCTTGACGTGGAAACCAGCGGTCTGGACGCGCGGCGCGACCAGCTGCTGGCCATTGCCGCCATCGGCATGCAGGTGGACTGGCCTGCAAAGCGCATGGCTATCGTGCCGGGCGACAGTTTTGAGGTGGTGTTGCGGCAGGAGCGTGCGTCCGGGCGGGACAACATCCTGCTGCACGGCATTGGCGCGCAGCGCCAGCGCGACGGCGTGGCGCCGAAGCTCGCCCTGCAGGCCTTCGCCGGCTTCGTGGGTGCTTCGCCCCTGCTGGCGTTTCATGCCGCCTTCGACCAGACCATGATCGAGCGGGCTGCGCGAGCCTGGCTCGGCGCCGCGCTGCCGAACCCGTGGGTGGACATCGAGCACCTGTGTGCCGTCACGCATGAAGGCGTCCGGGCGCGGTCGCTCGACGAATGGATGGCGCACTTCGGCATCCATTGCGCCGTGCGGCACCAGGCTGCCGCCGACACGCTGGCCGAGTGCGAGCTCTTGCAGCGGGTCTGGCCGCGCATTGCCACGCAGTGCGACAGCTGGCGCAGCGTGCAGAAACTGGCGGCGCAGCAGCGCTGGCTGGCGCGGGCCTGAAGCGGCCGCCTCAGGTTTGCAGGAACAGGCGGTACACCGGGTTGCCGGTTTCTTCCACGTACGGGTAGCCCAGCTCGTCCAGGAACAGGCCGAACGCCTTGTTGTCGCTGGCCGGCACCTGCAGGCCCACCAGGATGCGGCCATAGTCGGCGCCCTGGTTGCGGTAGTGGAACAGCGTGATGTTCCAGCCCGGACGCATGTTCGACAGGAATTTCATCAGCGCACCGGGCCGCTCGGGAAACACAAAGCGCAGCAGCCGTTCGTCCTGCGCCAGTGCGGAATGGCCGCCCACCATGTGGCGGATATGCTCCTTGGCCAGGTCGTCGTGGGTCAGGTCCAGCGTGCTGAAGCCGTGCTTGCTGAAGTTGGCGGCAATCTTGCCGCTCTCGCCCTTGCCGTGGGTGGTGAGGCCCACGAACACATGGGCCTTGGCTGCATCACTGATGCGGTAGTTGAACTCGGTCACATTGCGTGCGCCGCCCGGCAGGTTGCCGATGAGTTCGCAGAAACGCTTGAAGCTGCCGCGCTCCTCGGGAATGGTCACGGCGAACAGGGCCTCGCGCTCCTCGCCCACCTCGGCGCGCTCGGCCACGAAGCGCAGGCGGTCGAAGTTCATGTTGGCACCGCACAGGATGGCCGCGTAGGTTTCGCCACGCGTCTTGTGGGTGGCCACATACTGCTTGACAGCAGCCACAGCCAAGGCGCCGGAAGGCTCGACGATGCTGCGCGTGTCGACGAAGATGTCCTTGATCGCGGCGCAGACCGCGTCGGTATCGACCACCACGAATTCGTCGACCAGGCCACGCGCGACCCGGAACGTCTCTTCGCCCACCAGCTTGACGGCGGTGCCGTCGGCAAACAGGCCCACATCCGGCAGCGTGACGCGTTTTTTGGCGCGGACGGACTGGAGCATGGCGTCCGAATCCGTCATCTGCACGCCAATGACCCTGACCTCGGGCCGCACGGCCTTGATGTAGTTGGCCACGCCGCTGATCAGCCCGCCCCCGCCGATGGCTACGAACACCGCGTCCAGAGGGCCCTGATGCTGACGCAGGATTTCCATGGCAATCGTGCCCTGGCCGGCGATCACGTCTGGGTCGTCAAACGGGTGCACGAAAGTCAGGCCCTGCTTTTTTTCCAGCGCTGCGGCGTGGGTGTAGGCATCGGAATAGCTGTCGCCATGCAGCACCACTTCGCCGCCAAAGCTGCGCACGGCTTCCACCTTGACCTGCGGCGTGGTCACCGGCATCACGATGACAGCCCGCACCCCCAGCTTGTGGGCCGACAGCGCAACGCCCTGCGCATGGTTGCCGGCCGAGGCACAGATGACGCCTTTTTTGAGCTGCGCCGGGCTGAGCTGCACCATCTTGTTGTAGGCGCCGCGCAGCTTGAAGCTGAATACCGGCTGCTGGTCCTCGCGCTTGAGCAGCACCTTGTTGTGCAGGCGCCGGCTCAGGCTGCGCGCTGGTTCCAGCGCCGACTCCACAGCCACGTCATAAACGCGGGCGGTGAGGATTTTCTTGAGGTAGTCGGCGGGCTTGAGGTGTTTGGACATGGGCCGTTGATGATAAAGGCTCAATAAAAAAGCCCCCGGGCCTTGCGGACCGGGGGCTGAATCCACCAAAGGAGAAGGTGGAGGAGACAACTTGCACATGAGGGACAATCCCCACGCTCAAAGCCAGTATAGCGAGGGTTTGCTGCAACGCAGCAACCGCGGTGGCGCCTTGCTGCGACAAATTGGGCAGTATTAGCGGAAATGATTCAGCGCAAGCTGAAATGATGAACCCGGGGTGAAATGATGGAATGCACAGTGAGCTGGACCGGCGCGACCGGTGCGCGGTCCGGAATGGGATTCTTGGCGGAGACTGGCAGTGGCCATACGCTCATGATGGATGGCGCGCCCGACGCTGCCAAACCCGAAAACGGGGGGCAAAACCTGGCTCCGCGCCCCATGGAGACTGTGCTGGCCGGCACGGGCGGCTGTACGGCCTATGACGTGGTGCTGATCCTCAAGCGTGGTCGCCACGATGTGCGGGGCTGCGCAGTCAAGCTGACCTCCGAGCGCGCGGACGTGGACCCCAAGGTGTTTACCAGGATCCACATGCACTTCACGGTACGCGGCAAGGGCATTCCCGCCAGTGCGGTCGAGCGGGCCATTGCGATGAGCCACGACAAATACTGCTCGGCCAGCATCATGCTGGCCAAGACCGCAGACATCACCACCAGTTTCGAACTGATCGACGAGGCCTGAAGCGGCTCAGATGTAGTGCGCCGTGGTGGTCATGACCCTGGCGGCTGCGCCCATCAGGGACTTGACAGGCGCGGGCAACGCTAGCGCGCCGGCCTGCAGCGCTTGTGCCGCATGGGCGGCTTCGTCGTCCTTCATCTGCGCCACGATGGCGCGTGAGGCGTGGTCCTGCGCGGGCAGCCGTTCCAGGTGGTCCTGCAGATGGGCTTCCACCTGTTTTTCGGTTTCGACCACAAAACCCAGGCTGACGCGGTCACCCAGTCGCCCGGCCAGCAGGCCCAGGCCGAAAGCCCCGGCGTACCAGAGCGGATTGAGCAGGGACGGCCGGGCACCCAGTTCGTCCAGCCGCGCCTGGGTCCACGCCAGATGATCCGTCTCTTCACGTGCAGCCTGCAGGAAATGGTCGCGCAGGCCCGGGTTCCGGGTGGCGGCCGCCTGTGCGGTGTACAGCGCCTGCGCGCAAACTTCCCCGACATGATTGACACGCATCAGCGCGCCCGAGAGGCGGCGCTGGGCCGGATCCAGCGGCGAATCGTCTGCTGGTACCACCGGGCAGGGCCGCCCGGCGCGTGGCGGGGCGAAAAGCGTTCTCAGGGCGACATCGGCCGCGGTCAGCAATTTGTCCATGGGCTGCAGCTTACCTGCTGCGGCCTGGTGGGTGGATTTCAGGGCCAAGGGGTCAGTTTTTGTAATACGAAGCGAACCTGGTATCGGTGTTGCGCAGGGTCCACGCACCGCTGACGACTTGTTGCGGGGCTGCAACGAAACATCGGGCGCCGGACTAAATACTTTGCGAAAGAAAGCCCGGTCTGGTGCAATACCGACAACTTCCCAAAAGGAGGTTGGCCCGGGGACCCGGCGGGAGTGCACAAGTGCTCGCACCCAGTAATCCCCTCGAACCGGAGCCCTATGTTTAACCTTGGAGAAACTTGCAATGAAAAAATCCCTGATTGCTCTGGCTGCCCTGGCTGCCACCGCTTCTTTCGCTCAATCTTCCGTGACCCTGTATGGCAAGGCCAACATCGGCTTCCAATCCACCAACGGTTCCAAGACGGCTATGGTCGGCGGTCCTGACGGTTCTGACAGCCGCTGGGGCTTCAAGGGTACTGAAGACCTGGGTGGCGGTCTGTCTGCCAACTTCACTTTCGAAGCTGGTTTCAAGCCTGACACTGGCACCGTTGACAACACCGCTTCTCAGACTTTCCAGCGTCAATCCTGGGTGAGCCTGGCCAGCAAGTCCCTGGGCGAAGTGCGTCTGGGTCGCCAGTACACCGTCGGTTTCTATGGTTCCATCGGCACCATGCCTTCGATTTACTCTGATCCTGCTCTGGCCGTTGGCCTGGGCTTCA
>JAYRLJ010000233.1:0-5131 GCA_041905305.1 Hylemonella sp.
GCGTCACGGCGCCCTGTTCCGCCAGTCGCGGGACCACGGTGGCGTCAAACGGCGAGCGGTAGCCGGCCAGCATCTTCGAGCCGGCGGTGGAGACGAAATCCTGGGTGACGAAGATGTCCTTGTGAGCGATCGGCACGCCGGCCAATGGTCCGGCCGTGCCAGCGGCCAGGGCGGCGTCGGCCGCACGCGCCTGGGCCAGCGTGGCCTCTTCATTCAGGTCGACGAAAGCGCCGAGGGCTTCATGGGCGCGCACGCGCGCCAGGAAGTGCTGCGCGGTCTCGACGGCCGAGACCTTCTTGTCACGCAGCTGCCGGGCCAGTTCGGCCACGGAGAGTTGATGCAGTTCGTTGGACATCATTCGATGACTTTCGGGACCAGGAAGAGGCCGCGCTCGACGGCCGGGGCGCTGCGCTGGTTGGCTTCGCGCCGGTTGGGCTCGCTGGCCACGTCCTCGCGCAGGCGCAGCGCGGCCTCGCCACAGGCGGCGGCCATGGTCGGGTGGGACAGGGGTTCGATGCCGCTGGTGTCGACCGCGCGCATCTGCTCCACGATGTCAAAAAAACCGTTGATCTGGGTGAGCATGCGCTCGCTTTCTGCAGGCTGGAGTTCCAGGCGGGCGAGGTTGGCGATGCGCACGATATCGGCGGACGTCAGAGACATGGCGGGTCAGGGGTTGAAACCGTGTGTAAAGCGGCCCGGACGACGGGCTGCCGCAAGCGGGTTATTCACAGGGGATGGAGTATTATCCCGCCTTTGATGCCTTGCTTGTAATTTCGAGGAAAACAGGGCGTTTGGGACGATTTTGAACCGTAATCCGGCGACGTCGGGCCGAAGTGCCCGCCGTGCCGCAGAGAGGACCTGTAATGTTTGGAGCTTTCCGTCGGTACTTTTCCACCGACCTGGCGATTGACCTCGGTACCGCCAACACCCTGATCTTCGTGCGTGACAAGGGGATCGTGCTCGACGAACCCTCCGTCGTTGCCATCCGCCACGAAGGCGGCCCGCAAGGCAAGAAGACCATCCAGGCCGTCGGCCACGAGGCCAAGGCCATGCTGGGCAAGGTGCCGGGCAACATCGAGGCCATCCGCCCGATGAAGGATGGCGTGATCGCTGACTTCACCGTCACCGAGCAGATGCTCAAGCAGTTCATCAAGATGGTGCACCCGCGCGGCATGCTCAAGCCCAGCCCACGCATCATCATCTGCGTGCCCTGCGGTTCGACCCAGGTCGAGCGCCGTGCCATCCGTGAGTCGGCGCTGGGCGCTGGCGCCTCCGAGGTGTACCTGATCGAGGAGCCGATGGCGGCCGCCATCGGCGCCGGCCTGCCGGTGTCCGAGGCCTCCGGCTCCATGGTGGTGGACATCGGTGGCGGTACCACCGAGGTGGGCGTGATCTCGCTGGGCGGCATGGTCTACAAGGGCAGCGTGCGCGTCGGCGGTGACCGTTTCGACGACGCCATCATCAACTACATCCGCCGCAACTACGGCATGCTGATCGGTGAGCCCACCGCCGAAGCCATCAAGAAGCAGATCGGTTCCGCCTTCCCCGGCTCCGAGGTGAAGGAAATGGAAGTGCGAGGACGCAACCTGTCCGAGGGTGTGCCGCGCAGCTTCACCATCTCGTCCAACGAGATCCTGGAGGCCCTGACCGACCCGCTCAACAGCATCGTCTCGGCGGTGAAGAATGCGCTGGAGCAGACGCCGCCTGAACTGGGCGCCGACATTGCCGACCGCGGCATGATGCTCACCGGCGGTGGCGCGCTGCTACGTGACCTGGACCGCCTGCTGTCGGAAGAGACCGGCCTGCCGGTGCTGGTGGCCGAAGACCCGCTGACCTGCGTGGTGCGCGGCTGCGGCATCGCACTGGAGCGCATGGAGCGTCTGGGCAGCATCTTCACCAGCGAATAAGCCACAGGTACAGCGATGCCCCTCGGTACGCTGGACAGGACGCCCCCGCCCTTCTTCCGGCAGGGCGCCTCTGCCCTGTCCAAGCTCATGGTGTTCAGCGCCCTGGCGCTGTTCCTGATGGTGGCGGACGCGCGTTTCCAGATCACACAGCCGTTGCGCATGGCCGTGGCCACGGCGCTTTACCCGGTGCAGTGGCTCGTGATGCGACCGGTGGCGTGGGCTGAGGCCGGCGGCAGTTACTTTGAGTCGCTGCTGTCGGCACAGGCCGCGCAGGAGGCTGCACGCCGCAAGCTCGGTCTGCAGTCGCAGCGCGCCAACCAGGTGGAACAACTGTTGCTGGAAAATGCCCGGCTGCGCAAGCTGCTGGCGCTGCGGGAACGCTTCGCCACCAGCGGTCAGGCCGCCCAGGTGCTGTACGACGCTGCCGATCCCTACACCCGCAAGGTCGTCATCGACAAGGGCTTGATGAACGGCGTGGCGGCTGGCTCGCCCGTGCTTGACGAGTCCGGCGTGCTGGGCCAGGTCACGCGCGTCTACCCGATGCTCAGCGAGGTGACCCTGGTGACGGACCGAGACCAGGCCATCCCCGTGCTGAACACCCGCACCGGTGCCCGTGCCGTGGCCTTCGGCGACCCGGGTACGCACGCCGGCGCGCTGGAGTTGCGCTTCATGGCGGCCAATGCCGATGTGCAGGTGGGTGATCTGCTGACCACCAGTGGCGTCGATGGTGTCTACCCGCCAGGGCTGCCGGTGGCGCGGGTCGAGAAGGTGGAGCGCCGCGTCGAGTCGGCCTTTGCGCGCATCTACTGCACACCGGTGGCACTGGCCGCGGGTGCCAGCCACGTGATGGTGCTGCTGCCGATCTCGGACCAGATCCCCGACAAGCCGGCGCCGGAGGTTGCTGTCGATACCGGCAAGAAAGGCAAGCACAAATGATCATGCGTCCCGGCCAGCAGCTGTTGCTGCCCGCCAACCCGCTGTTCATCTGGAGCAGTGTGGTGGTGGCCTTGCTGCTGAACATGCTGCAGAACGTTGGGCTGTGGGGCCGCGCCGCCTGGGCGCCGGACCTGCTGGCGCTGACGCTGGTGTTCTGGGGCGTGCACCAGCCGTTGCGCGTCGGCGTCGGCGTCTCCTTCCTGTTCGGCCTGGCGATGGACGTGCACCAAGGCAGCGTGCTGGGGCAGCATGCGCTGGCCTACACCGTGCTGAGCTTCTTTGCCATCACCATCCACCGCCGCCTGCTCTGGTTCAGCGTGCCGCAGCAGGCGCTGCAGGTGCTGCCGCTGCTGGCGGCGTCCCATGCGATCGAGCTGGCGGTGCGCATGCTGGTGGGTGGCACGTTCCCTGGCTTGCAGATCCTGCTGGCGCCCGTCATCGAGGCGCTGCTCTGGCCCGTGGTCACGGTGCTGCTGCTGCTGCCGCAGCGGCGCGCACCCGACCCCGATGCCGACCGGCCGTTGTGAGGCGATGTGCGCCTGCACGCCTGATGTGCTCTGACTGGATGCGATGACCGAACTGCGCAACGTTGAAGCCGACCTGACACGCTTTCGTGCCCGGGTGCTGGTGATCACGGCTGTCGTGCTGGCCTGCTTCGGCTTGTTGGCGATGCGGCTGATCTACCTGCAGGTCATCCGGCACGACGAACTGGACGCCCAGGCCGAGACCAACCGCACGGCTGTCGTGCCGGTGGTGCCCAACCGCGGTCTGATCCTGGACCGCAACGGCATCGTGCTGGCCACCAACTATTCGGCCTACACGCTGGAGATCAGCCCGTCCAAGGTGGCCAATGTCGAGCAGACCATCGAGGAACTGTCCAAGGTGCTGGACATCACGCCGCGCGACCGCCGTCGCTTCAAGAAGCTGCGCGAGGAATCCAAGGGCATCGACTCGCTGCCGATCCGCACCCGCCTGACCGACGAAGAGGTGGCCAAGTTCGCGGCACAGCGCTTCCGCTTTCCCGGCGTCGAGATCAAGGCGCGCCTGTTCCGCAATTACCCCTGGGGCGAGCTGGCCAGCCATGTGGTCGGCTACATCGGCCGCATCAACCAGGCGGAGAAGAAAGTCATCGAGGAATGGCCGGACGAGGACCAGAGCAACTACCGAGGCACCGAGTACATCGGCAAGCTGGGTGTGGAGCAGAGCTTCGAGAAAGAGCTGCACGGCCTGACCGGGGTCGAGCAGGTCGAAACTTCGGCCGGTGGCCGCGCGGTGCGCAAGCTCGCCAGCCACCCGGCCACGCCTGGCAACACGGTGCAGCTGTCGATCGATATCAAGCTGCAGAACCTGATCGAGGAAATGTACGGCGAGCGCCGCGGCGCGCTGGTGGCGCTGGATCCCAAGACCGGTGAGGTGCTGGCCTTTGTGAGCAAGCCGACCTTCGACCCCAACCTGTTCGTCGAGGGCATCGACGCCGACAGTTGGCAGGAGCTCAACGAGTCGATCAACAAGCCGCTGCTCAATCGCGCGTTGCGTGGCACCTATCCGCCGGGCTCGACTTACAAGCCTTTCATGGCCATGGCGGCGCTGCAGACCGGCAAGCGCTCCCCCAGCGTCATCATCAACGACGCCGGCTCCTGGGCGTTCGGCGGCCACGTCTTTCGCAGCCACGGTGACCACGGCCTGGGGCCGGTGGACATGTACCGCAGCATCGTCAAGTCGAGCAACGTCTACTACTACTCGCTGGCCAACGAGCTCGGCGTCGATGCCATCCACGACTTCATGGCCCCGCTGGGCTTTGGCCAGTACACCGGCATCGACATCCAGGGCGAGGTGCGCGGTGTGCTGCCCAGCCAGGCCTGGAAGCGCAAGACCTACAAGCGGCCCGAGCAGCAGAAGTGGTACGCCGGCGAGACCATCTCGCTCGGCATCGGCCAGGGCTACAACACCTTCACCATGCTGCAGCTGGCCTCGGCCACGGCCACGCTCGTCAACGGCGGCATCAAGCACACGCCGCAGCTGGTGATTGCCACGCAGGACGCCGTCAGCCATGCCAAGGTGCCGGTGCCGCCGAAGCCGGCACAGGACCTGGGTTTCAAGCCCGAGCATGTGGAGGTCATCCGCCGTGCGCTGGTGGGCGTGACGCAGGAGGGCACCTCGGCGCGCGTGTTTGCCGGGGCTGGGTACCTGAGTGGCGGCAAGACCGGCACCGCGCAGGCCGTGACCATCGGCCAGAAGGAAAAGTACAACGCCTCCAAGCTGGAAGAGCACCAGCGCGACCACGCGCT
>JAYRLJ010000234.1:0-5117 GCA_041905305.1 Hylemonella sp.
AGCATCGTGCTGGTTCCGCTGCCCGCCGAGGCCGCTGCGCTCGCAGCGCAGCGCGGCTACCTACCGACGCGCATCCCACTGCTCAAGCGCGTGGGCGCCATCGCGCCGCAGGAGGTGTGCATCGCTGGCGGCAGCGTCCGCATCGACGGCGTGCCTTCGGCCGCCGTGCTGCCCGCTGATCGGCTGGGCCGTCCACTGCCGTCCTGGCAGCAGTGCCGCCGCCTTCGACCTGGCGAACTGTTCCTCTTGAGCGTGACTAACCCGGCGTCGTTCGACAGCCGGTATTTCGGGCCGATCAGCGCCGCCGCCGTGATCGGCGTTGCGCGCCCGGTCTGGCTGGAGTCACGCCCATGATGGCCGCCGATTCGCTGCACGTTGCCGTGCATCTCATCGTGCCATCGGGCGTGTCGTTCTGCTGGCCGTCGCCGTGTCGTCGCGCGTGCAGTGCGGGTGCATTCGCACCGCACTTCGCGCTGCCTCCGGCGCAGCCGTCCCACGTGCAGGCGTCTTGCCTCGAACACGGTTGGCCTGTGGCCATCGCCGTGTTCGCCAGCGCGCTGACTGCTCGCGCAGCAGCGCCGCCGGGCCGCCGCTGCCCGGAGCGTCAGCGAGGGGCAAAGGCGGAAGGCAAGACAAAAGGGTGCGGCACCTGTCGGCCCGCAAAGCCAGTCTGCACGTGGGGGTGGCGCGGCACGGCGCGGCTTCGCCGCCGTGCCGCTTGGGGCGCGAAGCCCGCGCCAATGCAGGCATGTCCGCGTGCTTCGCACGACCGGACACGCCAGAGCTTGCAGGGAGCGCAGCCATGACCGACCGCCGCGACGATGATTTCCGCATCCGCCCCAGTGCCCCGAAGAACCGGGGCCAGGGCTTCGTCTCCAAGGTGCTCAAGCAGGCAGGCAAGGCCAGCAGCGGCAAGTCGGCGGTGCGCCGTCCTGGCGCCAGCGGCAACGGGCAGCACGCCGGCCAGCGGCCCGGCTCGCGCCTGGGGCGCGGCCACACGGCGGCGCGCTTCGCGGGGGCGAAGCTCACTCCCATGTCGCGGCGCGTGACCATCAAGACGCTGCTGGTCAATCAGCAGCGGGCCAGCCCGCAGTCGCTCGCCAAGCACCTGCGCTACATCGAGCGCGACGGTGTGGGCCGCGATGGCGAACCAGGCCAAGCCTACGGGCCGCAGACCGATGCCGCCGACCTCGACGCCTTCAAGGAACGCTGCGCCGATGACCGGCACCATTTCCGCTTCATCCTCTCGCCGGAGGATGGCGCGGAGCTGGAAGACCTGCGTACCTATACCCGGCACCTCATGGGCCGCATGGAAGCCGACCTGGGCACGCGGCTGGAATGGGTGGCCGTCGATCACTGGAACACCGACAACCCGCACACTCACTTGATCGTGCGCGGGTGCGACGACACCGGCAAAGACCTCATCATCGCGGGCGACTACATCGCCGATGGCTTCCGCCATCGCGCCGCCGAACTGGCGACCGAATGGCTGGGGCCACGCACCGAGCTGGAGATCCAGCAGACCTTGCAGCGCGAGGTGGAGCAAGAACGGTGGACAAGCCTCGACCGCACGCTGCAACGTGAGGCCGGCGAGGACGGCCGGGTACAGATCGAACAGTTCAACGAACCGCGGCTGCAACGCCAGCGCCTGCTGCTGGTCGGCCGCCTGCAACGCTTGCAGCGCCTGGGCCTGGCCGACGAGATGCAGCCGGGCACCTGGGCCGTCCATGCCGACGCCGAAAAGACCCTGCGCGCCCTGGGTGAGCGTGGCGACATCATCCGCACCATGCGGCGGGCCATGCGCGGCGAGCCGCGCGAGCTGGCGGTGTTCGAGCCGGGAGACGATGGCCGAACCATCCTCGGCCGCGTGGCCGCGAAGGGGCTGGCCGACGAGCTGCGCGACCGGGGCTATCTGGTCATCGACGGCGTGGACGGCAAGGCCCATTACGTCGCGCTCAATGCCCGCGACGAACTGGCGAACTATCCGGCCGGCGCGGTGGTGGGGGTGAAGGGATCGGCCGATGTGCGCGCGGCCGACAAGAACATCGCCGCGCTGGCGAGCGATGGCCTGTACCGCACCGACCATCACCTTGCGATCGCCCAGGGTCAGGCCGTACCGGGCCGTGATCCGCAAGAGGTGGTAGCCACCCACGTCCGCCGACTGGAAGCCTTGCGCCGGGCAGGCATCGTGGAACGTGTGGCCGAGGGTCTATGGAAGGTGCCGGACGACCTGCCCGAGCGTGGCCGCCAGTACGACGCGCAGCGCCTGGGCGGCGTGGCGGCAGAACTGAAATCGCACTTGCCCATCGAGCGGCAGGCCCGCGTGATCGGGGCCACCTGGCTCGACCAGCAGTTGATCGGCGGCGGCTCGGGGCTGGGTGACCTGGGTTTTGGCAGCGAGACCAAACAGGCGATGCAGCAGCGCGCCGACTTCCTGGCCGAACAGGGACTGGCCGAGCGGCGCGGGCAGCGCGTGATCCTGGCGCGCAACCTGCTGGGCACGCTGCGCAATCGAGAACTGGCGCAGGTCGCCAAGGACATCGCTGCGGAAACTGGCTTGGAACACCGCCCGACGGCGGACGGGCAGCGCGTGGCTGGCATCTACCGCCGGAGCGTGATGCTCGCCAGCGGACGGTACGCGATGCTGGACGACGGCATGGGGTTCAGCTTGGTGCCGTGGAAGCCAGTGATCGAGCAGCGACTGGGGCAGCAGCTTGCGGCGACGGTGCGTGGCGGAGCGGCCTCATGGGAAATCGGGCGTCGGCTTGGAGTTTCTTTGAGCTAGTCAATTGAGGCTATGCGCCCCATGAACATGACCCCTGCGCGTTGCTGGCTCGTGCACCTGGCGCGATGCTGAGGACAGTTCGGTCAAGATGCCGCACTGACTGGCCTGCTGGGATTCCCGGCAGCTTTCCCGCAAGGTCTTGAGTTGTCGTTCCAGCGCTTTCAATTCCTTGATGCGAGTAGCCACATGGTCTATGTGCTCGTCGAGCAGGTCATTCACCTGGGCGCAGTTCTCGTGCGGAGCATCCTTGAAGCGCAATAGAACCCGGATTTCATCCAGTGTCATGTCCAAACCCCGGCAGTGCCGGATGAAGGACAGTCGGTCAACGTGTTCTTCTGCGTACATGCGGTAGTTGCCATCTGTACGGGCCGTTTCTGGTAGCAAGCCTTCACGCTCGTAGTACCGGATCGTCTCTACCTGGGTATGTGCGGCCTTAGCCAGTTCGCCGATTTTCATAGCTTCATCTTGAGCGGTCGCGGGTTTTTCTCCAAGGCTCATTGTAGGCGCTTGACTCTGTAGTGGGTACAGGGTTTCCAATTTGCCTGAAAAGGAGAATTTCATGAACTCTGCCCGCCAACGCCAACACGCTGACCCTGCCTGCTGCGGGAGTGGCTGTGCAACAGTGCCTGCGGTGCCCGAGCCAACAGCGTCTGATGGAACGACTATCGAGCCGCAACGCTTTCGCATAGCGAACATGGACTGTGCCTCAGAGGAGTCGGAAATCCGCCGGGCGCTGGAAGGCATGGCGGGGATTCGCAGCCTGCGATTCAACCTGGGGGATCGAGAGCTTGCCATTGCCGCCGATGACCACGCGCTGCCCGAGGCCCTAGAAGCGATCCGCAAAGCGGGTTTCAAGCCAGAACCCCTCGGCGCGAAGAATGTCCAGCGCTTCCGCATTGCGAATATGGACTGTGCCTCGGAGGAGTCGGAAATCCGCCGGGCGTTGGACGGCATGGCGGGAATTCGTAGCCTGCAATTCAATCTGGGCGAACGCGAGTTGGCCATTGCCGCCGATGATCCTGTCTTGCAGCAGGCGCTAGACGCAATCCGCAAGGCAGGCTTCAAGCCGGAACCTCTTGGCGACACAGGCTCGTCGGCTGCTGCGGTTGCCTCGCCAACGGGCTTCTGGACGACATGGGGCAAGTCGCTGGGCGCCCTGGGGTTGGCTGTGGCGGCCGAGGGCTTGGCATTCGCCTTTCCAGACAGCGTACCTGTCAAGGCGCTGGGAATGGCGCTGGCCGCGGCGGCCATCGCGCTGTCGGGTTTCTCGGTTTACGGCAAGGGGCTGGCTGCACTGCGGCAGGGCCGCTTGAACATCAATGCCCTGATGACCGTGGCCGTGACCGGCGCTTTCCTGATCGGCCAGTGGCCCGAAGCGGCGATGGTGATGGCCCTATATGCGATTGCGGAAGCCATCGAGGCCCGCGCCGTGGATCGGGCGCGCGGCGCCATCAAGAGCCTGCTGGCGCTCGCGCCGGAGCAAGCTGAAGTGCGTCAAGACGATGGCAATTGGGTGCGCATGGGAGTCAAGGAAGTCACTGTGGGCATGACCGTGCGTATTCGCCCTGGCGAGCGCGTTCCGCTGGATGGCATCGTGAGCCTAGGTCAGAGCGCTATTGACCAGTCCCCCGTGACCGGCGAAAGCTTGCCGGTGGACAAGAGCCCCGGCGATGAAGTCTTCGCCGGCACCGTCAATCAGGCTGCGGCGTTGGAAATCCGTGTCACGGCCCCCGCGTCCGACAGCACGCTGGCGCGCATCATCCACGCCGTTGAGCAGGCCCAGTCTTCCCGTGCGCCCACGCAGCGTTTCGTGGATCGCTTTGCCGCCGTCTACACGCCTGCGGTGTTCGTCCTGGCCGTTGCCGTTGCGTTGTTGGCGCCCTGGCTCATGGGGCTGACCTGGATGCAGGCCGCCTACAAGGCCCTGGTGCTGCTGGTCATCGCCTGCCCTTGCGCCTTGGTGATTTCCACGCCCGTCACCGTCGTCAGCGGTTTGGCCGCTGGGGCGCGGCGAGGCATCCTGATCAAAGGTGGTGTGTACCTGGAAGAGGCGCGCAAGATCAAGGCCGTGGCGCTGGACAAGACCGGCACCATCACCGAAGGCAAGCCCAAGCTGGTGGCCTTCGAGCCCGTGGACACAGGACTCGGCCAACAAGCCCTGGAGGGGCTGGCCAAGAGCCTCGCAGCGCGGTCGGATCATCCAGTGTCCAAGGCCATCGCAGATGGCGTGTCGTCCGCCACGCAAGAAGTGGATGAGTTTCAGGCTGTTGCCGGGCGCGGCGTGCAGGGGGTGATCGACGGCCATACCTATGTGCTGGCTAACCACCGCTGG
>JAYRLJ010000235.1:0-5087 GCA_041905305.1 Hylemonella sp.
GAGCACCACCTGGAAGACCTGGGCGATCGAGGCAAAGCCCCGATTGATTGGGAACTTTTCGCCGAATTCGGACGCTCGCATGTTCGCTCTGCCGGACGCACTCCCACGATCACGACGCGTCCTGAAACCTACATGCAGGAGTTGCTGCACAACGTCCAACAGGGGGTCGATGTACGCAAGTTCCTGCGCGCCTTTGGCCACAGCATCAATCTCAAGGCCGTCAGCAGCGTGGGAGACTTCCTGCGGGGATACCTTGTCGAAGCCACACCGATCGACAAGCGGGGGACCCTCCAACACATCAAGACACTTCGCAGCCTGGGTCGGCAGATCGAAGACGTGACGGCGCAAGTGGCACGGCTGGAAGTGATCGAGAAGCGCTACGCGAAAGTGGCCGGTCTGCACCGCCAGACAGCCGTTGCCCGAGCGGTCGGTCTGCAGGTTCGACTGGAAGCAGCCGACGAGAGCGTCGCCAATCTGGACTCGGAAATCAACGAGCTCGAAAGGGAACTGGTTAAGGCTCGCCAGGACCTGCCGCACTTGGCGCAAAGACACCAGACGTTGCACGCGGCGTATGAGAGCTTGCTTGCTCGGCTGGGCGCCGATCCCGAGGCCCAACAACCCGCACAACTGGAGCAGTTGCGCAAGGCACATGGCGCGACCGTCCAACAGGCGCGCAAGGAAGTGGAGCGCTTGGCGCTGCAGCTACGTGAAGCGATGCTGGAAACAGCGGTGGCTTTGGAGGCGCGGCACGCGCAGAAGGCGAGCGCGGTGGAAGAGGAAATGAAGCGCTGGGAAGGCTGGGCCAAGGCAGGGCACATCGCGAACCAGGAGCAGGTGAAGACTGCGCTTGGCATTCTGACTGCGTGCGAGACGCAGTTAAGCGACGAACGCTCCTTGGCCCGTCAAGACGAGCAGGAAGCGAAGGCCGCGGCGCAGTCGGCCAAGGCCAAGCTGCAGGCAGTCAACCAGGGGAAACGGATCACCGATGGCGATGTGGCCACGGCCGCCGCCCTCTTTGAGCAGGCTGGGATCGCCTATGAACCCGTGGCCAGTTTGGTGCAGGTGACTGATCCTCGTTGGCGAGGTCCTATCGAGACATTTCTGGGGCCCCATCGTCTGGCACTTGTCGTGGAAGCTAAGAGGGAGGATGAGGCCGTCGATCTGATCCGGCGGCAGCGGGTCAACAACGTCACGGTGGTGCAACCAGAGCACTTGCGCGCGGACATCGACCGTGCAGCGGCTCCGGACAGCGTCGCGGCGCTGCTGGACAGCACCAATGCGGTCGCATTGGCCTATCTGCGCAGAATTCTGGGCCGCATGAAGCGAGTGGACTCCACTGAGCAACTACGGCTTGAGCCGCGCGCCATGACGGTCGATTACATGCTCAGCGCCAATGGTGGAACCAAGCGCATTCGTCCCCTCGAAGAGCAATCCTGGATGCTAGGTGTGAAACTGACCAACGAGGACCGGGTTGCTGCTGTCAATGAGAGCCGTAATGCAGCCAACGCGGAGCGCAGCGCCAGTCTGTACCTCGCCCAAGTCGAAGGGGCATTTGCCAAGGTCCAAGCCGCCTTGCAGCAGGTCACTCAGGTGTCGTATGCGGCCGCCTTGGCGCAACATGCGTCCGCAATGCGGGACCTGCAAGCGACGACCGACCCGGCGGCAGTGCCAGTGTCCGAGCGGCTCAAGGCTCTGCGCTCCGATGTCGAGGAGGCGCGTGGGCAATCGGTCGAGGCCGGAAATACGCTGCATGACCACAAGCTTGCCATCAACGGCAAGGAGACGAGGCTGTCCATCTTGTCTCCACAGCTGAGCCGAGCGCGGGAAGACCTTGCGAAACTGGAGGCGTCGCACGCGCAAGTCATCCGCGATCCGGACTGCGACCACGACATCCTGCCCCAGGAGTACGAGCGGCTGCAGGCGGCGATTCTGTCGGCTGGGCTCGAGCAGGCGCTAGTGGAGCTGGAGCAGCGTGCTCGCCAGTTGGACTCCAACATCCAGACAGCGCTCGGGGTAGCCCGTGACGGCTTCGTCGATTTCATCAATGAATACTCAATCGGCTTAGTGGACGAGCGCAGCGACTGGCGCAAAGCCCATGCCTGGATCGGACGGCACATCAGGAAGCTGAATGATTCGACGCTGAAGGAGTACCGCAAGCAGGCAGATGATGCACGTGAGGCGGCTGAACAATCGTTCCAGTCGGACGTCAAGTTCAAGATGCGCGAGGCCATCCAGCGGGTCAGGCAGGAGATTCGCGACTTGAACGCGATCCTGCAAACCTGCCCCGCTTTTACCAATGGCGAGAAATACCAATTCTTGGCAAAACCATCGCCGGCGCACCGCGATCTGTACGAACTCATCGTCGCAGCACCTGATGCAGGCGGTGAGGATCTGTTTGGGCAGCAGGGCGTTCAAAACAACCTCATGGCTCTGCTGGAGGACAGCGAAAGCGGCAAGGACCGAGGCAACAATCCGCTGGAGGACTACCGTTTGCTGTTCAATTTCGACCTGCAGATCATCCAAGACGGCAAGGTCGTAGACCTATTGAGTAAGCGAATGGGCGTGGCTTCCAACGGAGAGCACCGTGTACCTTTTTACGTCATTGCAGGAGCAGCATTGGCGACGGCCTATCGCATTCGGCCGGGAGTCTCACACGTCGGTGCGGGCTTGATGATCCTCGACGAGGCCTTCTACGGTATGGATGCCCAGAACACCTATGTGACCGCAACCTTCTTGAAGAGCCTGGGGCTGCAGTTGATGATGGCGGGTCCTGATAGCGATGTCGGCAAGCTCGCTCCCATGATGGACAACTACTACGACTTGGCCAGGTATGGTTCAGACGTGTTTGCCGAACATGTGGTCGTTAAGGAAGCGGCGCATGCGTTGTTTTCGAGCGATATCCCGATACTCCATCCCGAATTGATCGATGTTGTGGAATCCCAGTTGCTTGCCACGGCTAGGGGAGGGTGAAGACGCATGACGGAGGATGACGAAAAGACGGCCGAGCACGGTGCGGCGCTGGCGCGCAAGGCGCTGGAGCGGTTGCTGGCCCGCGCGGAGAACGCTGCATCGAAGGGGGCTGCACAAACGGACCGCACCGGTCGGACCGTGACGCTGCCCTTGTCCGAGAAATCCTTTCCAGAGTACCTTCGACTGCAACGTTATGCTGATAAGGCTGTGTGCAACGCCAACCTTCAACTGGCCGAGCGGGATGGCGCGATCAGTGTTGAATGGGACAGCCGGGCGGGGGAGCGAGCGCAGATCCTGCGCATTGTGTTGCGCGACGGTACTAGGCTAGCCGAGCATTTGCGCTGGGATGTCGTGGCGCAGGCTGAGCGCCAGTTTGGGCCTTACGTCGCTGAGCATCCGGTACTCACGCAGGTGCTCGAAGCCTGACGCAAGGGCAATTTGGTTCGCGGAACTCGGCCTGGCGATGTGGCTTCATGGCTCGATGCCATCCAGGTGATGCAGTATTGCGCGACCAAGTGCGGCGATGACATCGCCGTTCGAAGGCTGAGTGCTGGTCTGTTCCACGACAGCAAGCGCCTTGAGGCAATCTGGCCCGCGCTCGACGCCTTGGCGCAGGGCGATGCGACCATGGCGCAAAGCGAAATGGAGGATCTGTTCTCCGAACTTGGACTGGTCAAGTTTCCGCCAACCCTGCTTGTCGCTGGAAACGCTGTAGTGATGTACGGAAATGAAAACGTCAGGACATCGCGGCCATACGTTGGCTTTGCGCCTTCAGCCATCTGCTCGGTACACATAAATCCCGGCTTCGATCGGCGTCTTTTGACCGTCGAAAACCTGACGACGTTCCATGAAATGGCCGGACAACGACCGGACGATGCCATTGTCATCTACACCGGCGGCATGCCGAGTCCATCGTGGAAGCGTGCCTACGCTGTGTTTCTGAAGGCGCTTGCGCCGACCGCTACCCTCCATCACTGGGGGGACATCGACGTAGGCGGATTCCGCATCGCGTCGCACATCGCCAAATGCTGCAAGCAAGAAGGGCGTTTGCTCCGTTTGCATGGTATGCGTGCTGATGCCGTGCTACCCGGCACCGTTACCCGGCGTGAATTGGCACTTTCAGCACGGCGCGAGATTCTCAGGGTCTGTGAGCACTGGGGATGGGGTGAAGAAGCCGCAGCACTTGGGGCACTCGCAGTCGAGCAAGAAGCGATGGAGCCGTGCTGGCCCGAGTAATCGCGGCAACGACGCGACGTGGGCGTCGTCTAGATCTTGCATGAGGACAAGGTACTAACCGACTTCGATCGAGTCCAGGGTGTATCTCTGTTCGAGGAGGACATCGAGCGGCACCTGATCGAGACCGTTTCGCCGCAGGCCTTTGCTGCAGGCCGAGACCCGGATGCGGACTTCCGTATCTTGCTGACCGGTGCGCAGGAGAGGACGGCTTTCCTGCGGTGGGGCGGGCAAGGGCTCGCGCCGCGCGGCGCTACGCTGACGAGTAACATCTTCCAGCTTCCGCTCGGCCTGATGGGCGGACTTCAGGACGTCTGTCGACAACGAATGGCTGTCTTTGCGGTTGCTGAAGGCCTACGGACTGCCCGTGGCTGACGCCCGCATTGCGACCTTCGGCTAACAGCGTGTGTTGGTGGTGGAACGGTTAGACCGGCGCCTCGTACGCAGTGGCAGTGGCTTATGTGTCTTGAGCAGGCGGCCGGAACACTCGGTGGGACGCCGCCGTAAGCAGGCGAAGAGCAGGGCGTTTCATGGCAAGTCCGAGCGCGCTAAGATGCAACCTGATCGACGATAAGGCCAAAAGTGTCGACGCCGCGCAAATCGCTCCATAACCCGCGCCAGCGTTAAGCAAGCTTTTTTGACGGTAAATGCCGACGGTAAAACTTACGACGATCATCGCAAATCCCTTTAACCACGCGGGCTTACGAGACCTGTTGATGATGGAGTGGGAGTGAAATCAGGTCCTTCGGGGACTATCGCCAGCTATCGAAAAGTCGTCGTAAGTCGTTGATTCATAAGAATTTTCTTCTCGACGGCTATCGGTGGCTATCGCCGACCAGCAAAACTGATCGGCGGTAGTGGTGGCGGTAGAGCTCGGAGGCCGG
>JAYRLJ010000236.1:0-5063 GCA_041905305.1 Hylemonella sp.
CAGCGTGACCTTCTCGAGGGTCAGGCCGACTTCTTCAGCGATGACCTTGCCGCCGGTCAGGATGGCGATGTCTTCCAGCATGGCCTTGCGACGGTCGCCGAAGCCCGGGGCCTTGACGGCCACGACCTTCAGGATGCCGCGGATGGTGTTGACCACCAGGGTGGCCAGGGCTTCGCCTTCGACGTCTTCGGCAATGATCAGCAGCGGACGACCGGCCTTGGCGACTTGCTCCAGTGTCGGCAGCAGGTCGCGGATGTTGCTGATCTTTTTGTCGAACAGCAGCACGAAGGGGTTGTCCAGCAGGGCGGCCTGCTTCTCGGGGTTGTTGATGAAGTAGGGCGACAGGTAGCCGCGGTCGAACTGCATGCCCTCGACGACGTCGAGTTCGTTCTGCAGGGACTTGCCGTCTTCCACGGTGATCACGCCTTCCTTGCCGACCTTGTCCATGGCATTGGCGATGATCTCGCCGATGCTGGAGTCGCTGTTGGCGGAGATGGAGCCAACCTGGGCGATTTCCTTGGAGGTGGTGGTGGGCTTGGAGGCCTTCTTCAGCTGCTCGATCAGGGCGGCAACCGCCTTGTCGATGCCACGCTTGAGGTCCATCGGGTTCATGCCGGCGGCCACGTACTTCATGCCTTCGCGCACGATGGCCTGGGCCAGCACGGTAGCGGTGGTGGTGCCGTCGCCAGCGTTGTCAGAGGTCTTGGAAGCCACTTCCTTGACCATCTGGGCGCCCATGTTCTGCAGCTTGTCCTTCAGCTCGATTTCCTTGGCCACGGACACACCGTCCTTGGTCACGGTGGGGGCGCCGAAGGAGCGCTCGAGCACCACGTTGCGGCCCTTGGGGCCCAGGGTCACTTTTACGGCGTTGGCCAGGATGTTCACACCCTCGACCATGCGGGCACGGGCTTCACCGCCAAAAATTACGTCTTTAGCTGCCATTTGTCTTACTCCTGATTCAAATTCAAACGATTAAGTCGGATGGGTAAATCGCGTGGCGATTTACTTCTCCACCACGGCGAACAGGTCTTCCTCTTTCATGACGAGGAGTTCGTCGCCGTCGACCTTGACGGTCTGGCCGCTGTACTTGCCGAACAGGACGCGGTCGCCAACCTTCACGTTCATGGCCACAAGCTCGCCCTTGTCGTTCTTCTTGCCGGGACCGACGGCCAGCACCTCGCCCTGGTCGGGCTTCTCGGCGGCGCTGTCGGGGATGACGATGCCGGAGGCGGTTTTGGTTTCGTTTTCCACGCGCTTGACAATCACGCGGTCGGCCAGAGGACGCAGTTTCATCAGGAATCTCCTTGAGTTTGAAACAATGGGTTGAAAACCTGAGCATCAAAGCAAAGTTTGCGCTCATTAACTTTCTTGGACTGGCGGTGTTAGCACTCAAATCCAGTGAGTGCTAATCATAAGGCTTTTTTGTACGCTTTCAAGATGGTGCACGTTACACTCGCGCGGGTCGGGGCATAGTCCCGACGACCAATCTCCCTAACCATCCCGTGCCTGACGCCCCGCTCCGCAATCCAACCCATGCCTTGGCTGTGCGCCTGATCGGCCTGCTGGGCTTCTGCGCGGCGTTGCTGGCATTGGATGCGTGGCAACGCCCCCCTTTGCCGGGCGAGGCGCGCGGCAGTTGGCCGCAGTCAGATCGTTTGACCGGCGAGACTGTGCAACGGCGCGCCGGCGGCCACATCCCCATGCCGCCAGGCACACCGGCCGCACATGCCAGCACTTTGGTGCCCATGCCGGCGCAGCATCCGACCGCACTGTTGGCGTTCTGGTTTGCCGGCAGCCGCGAGAGCGGACCGGACGTGCAGATTGCTGCGGCGGCGTTAGACCGTGCACAGCAGCAATGGGGAGCGGCACGGTTTGTCGTCAATCGACAGGAGGCGGGCGCACAGTTGGGCTTCGGCCTGCGGCGGCTGGGCAATCCGGTGGCGTGGCGCGATGCGAGCGGGCGCATCCACCTCTTCGTTGTCGCCACCGGCCTGGGTGGTTGGGCGGCCGGGCGCATCCTGCACCTGCGACAGGTAGATGCCGGGCAGTCTTTCGAAACCTTGGCCTTCGAACCGGTGCGTGTGCTGCCGCTGTCCTGGCTGTGGAATACCAGCCATCTGGTACGTGCCATGCCTTTGCCGCTGACCGACGGGGGCATGGTGTTGCCGGCCTATTTCGAGCTGGGCACCAAGTATCCGGTGGCATTGCGTTTCGACGCGGCGGGTGAATTCCTGGGCATGGTGCGCATGTCGCAGCGGGGCTATCTGCTGCAGCCGGCCTTGCTGATGCGCACCGAAAGCGAGTGGCTGGCGCTGATGCGCGACAACAGTCCGCAGCGGACACTGCGCGCCGCGCAGACGCTGGATGGCGGCGGACACTGGCTGGATCTGCCGGACCTGGCCCTGCCGAATCCCGATGCGTCCATCGCTGGCCTGTCGCTGCAGCCAGGGCTGATGTTCCTGGCGCACAACCCGCGCCCGGACACCCGCGCCGTGCTCGACCTGAGCTTTTCGCGCGACGGCCTGCACTGGCAGCGGCTGCTGACGCTGGCGCAGGGCGAGGCGCCTGCTGAATATTCCTATCCCGCCATAGCCTGGGCCGACAACAGCCTGTGGATTAGTTACACCGATCAGCGGCAGCGCATTGCCTGGCAGCGGCTGGACGTACGGGAAGCTCGTTAAGCACGCCATGGACTGGACCACCCTGATTCCCAGCCTGCTGTCCACGCAGACGCCGGCCTTACCCGCATCGGCGCTGGCGCGGGTGTATCTCGCGCTGAGCTGGGCGTTGGTGCTGGCTAGCGGGGTGCTGTGGCTACTCTCCTGCCTGCGGCTCGGTGTCCATAGGCAACGGCTCGCCGCCGTGCTGGTGTTGCTCTGGTGCTTGTGGTCCGGGCCGTGGTCGCCGGCCTACTGGTTGGGGCTCGCCTTTCGTGCCCCCAGCTTGACCACGGTTTTACTGGCGGGTTGGCTGCTGTGGCATCTGTTGCGCAATGGCGGCGACCTGGCGACCGACAACGCGTGGCGGTTCCCGGTGGTCAGCGGCATGCTGCTGGGCTGGTTGCTGCTGCTTGACACCTTTGCCGTCTGGCCGGTGTCGCTCTACGCGCTCGGTTTCAGTCCGGTGGCACTGGGGGCAGTCGCGTTGCTGATGGGGCTGCCTTGGTTGCTGCGCGGTTCGGCGGCAAGCAGGGGGCCGCTGTTGTTGTGCTTGGGGGGCTTGTCGACCTATGCGCTGTTGCGGCTGCCAACCGGCAATCTTTGGGATGCCCTGCTGGACCCGTGGCTGTGGGGCGGTTTGCATCTGGTCGGCCTGCGGTTGCTCTGGCACCGCTGGCGCAGTAGGGCCGTCGCCTAGCGTGGTGCCGGCCGTGCCAGCAGCCACTCCCGCTTGAAGAGCCATTGCTGTGGATGCCACAGGTTGCCCATCGTGATTTCGCCCGGCAGGTGTCGGCTCTTGAGCAACCAGCGCTCGCCCAGCACCGTGCAATCAGGCAGGCACAGGGGCGTGACTTCCTCTGCGCTTGACTGCAGCCAGATGATGCCGTCGTGCGTGGCCAGCAGTCGTTCCAGTTCCTGCGCAGGTGCCGGCAGCGTGGCGCCGGGTGCCAAGCGGCCGATGGCGCGGCCTTCGGTTTCGTAGGGCACGAAGGTGTGGCGACCCGGCAGCAGAAATTGGAAACGTTCGAACTGGCTGTTGAAGCCATTGGGGACGGCAATGCGTCCACCGGGTAAGGCCGCTGCAGTTTGTGGCCCGTAGCGGCCGACCGGCCCGTCGAACGGTGCCACCGTCAGGTTGAAGGCTGCGTAGACCAGCAAGGGGGCTGCCACGGCCCCTGCGCGCGTCCAGCGGCGTCGCCACAGGCCCACGACGATGACCAGCGTCCCCAAGCCAATGGTCAGCAGCACGCTGCCGACTTCCATCGTCGTGGTCAGCGCCAGCGTGTGACCGACCCAGGCAATCCGTCCGATCATCAACAGCGCCAATGCCGAGAACAACAGACCGGGCATGAACCACAGGCGCCCGATGTCGCGCCAGTGCAGCGCCAGCAGCATGGCGACGGCCGGCATGGCGGGGATGACGTAACGGGCCGAGCGTTGGTCAGGCAACAGGAAGATGAGCAACCACACCACGCTCCACGCGAGCAGGATGGCCGAGTGCGCCGGCAGCGGCAGGGTCGGACGCCAGGCCGGCAGCCGTTTCAGGCCCAGCCAGCCCAAGCCCAGCACCGCGGTGGCCAGCAGTCCGGCGTTGACCGCATAGGCCAGCAACTGTGACCAGATGCTTGAGCCGTCAAAGGCAAACGCCGCCTGCCACCAACTGCGCGGGTCACGGAACTTGGCAGCGTTCTCCGCCACGATGAACTCTTGCCAGACGCCTTGTGGATCCGGGTCTATCAAGAACCAGAGCCCGAATACCCCCAGCGCCAGCACGGCGCTGAAAGCGGTGCACAGCGTGTAGCGCAGCAGCAGGCGCCAGCTGAGGTGGGGCTCGCTCAGCACCAGAGCTAGCCACCAAGCGGCGGCAGCCGGCGCAATGAGCGCGAACGATTTGTAGGCCAAGCCCAGGCCCAAGCCCAGGCCCAGCAAGGCATGCAAGCCCCAGCCTGGGCCGGCCTCGGGCCGGCGCACGCGTTGCCACAACAGGGCGAACAAAGGCAGGCTCAGCCAGAAGGTTTCTGGCGCACTGGTGAGGTAGGGGCGTCCGTAGCGGAAGGTGCTGAGAAAGGCCAGGTAGACGCAGGCCGCGATCAGTCCCTCACGCCAGCGCTGCGTGGCGAGTCGCAGGCTCCCGACGATGGCCGCGGCGAGCAGCAGGGTGTAGATCAGGCTCGGCGTGCGCAGCGCGGCCAGCGTCCAGTGCTCGCCCCACGCACCGGCCACTATGGCCTGCCAAAACAGCAGGGGCGGCTTGGTGTTGCGCGTGTCGGCCAGCTCGGAGGCCAGTGGCAGCCAACGGCCGGTCTCGGCCGTCTCGCGCGCGATGTGGGCATAGACCAGTTCATCACCATTGGTGGGCACGTACTGGCCGCCCAGGCCGAAGGCCTCGGCGGCCAGGGCCCG
>JAYRLJ010000237.1:0-5047 GCA_041905305.1 Hylemonella sp.
CTGCAGGCGGAAGCTGAAGCCGGACGAGGAGCCGAGTTCCGGGATGGACGGCGGGCTCAAGGGGAAGATGAACGCATCGCGGATGCCCATCAACGCACCGAAAGCACGCCCGGCCACCGCCTGGGCCGAACTGCCCGGCCCTTTGCGTTCGGCCCAGTCCTTCAGCGTGACGAAAGCCAGCGCGGCATTCTGGCCCTGGCCGGAGAAGCTGAAGCCCAGCACGCCGACCATGCTCTGCACCTCCGGCTGCTGGAGGATGAAGCCCTCGACCTGCTGCATCACGGCCAGCGTACGCTCCTGCGTGGCGCCCGGCGGCAGTTGCACATTGACCAGCATGGTGCCCTGGTCTTCGTCCGGCAGGAAGGAGGTGGGCAGACGCAGGTAGACGAGACCGACGACGCCGAGGATGGCAACGTAGACCAGCAGCGTGCGGCCGGCGCGCGGCAGCAGCCGGGCGACGAAGCCCTCGTAGCCCTTGGCCGTGCGCGCAAAGCCGCGGTTGAAGCGGCCAAAGAAGCCGGTCTTCTCATGGTGGTGGCCGGCTTCCACCGGCTTGAGCAGCGTGGCGCACAGCGCCGGCGTGAGCGAGAGCGCGAAGAAGGCCGAGAAGGCGATCGACACGCCCATCACCGCCGCGAACTGGCGGTAGATGTTGCCCACCGAGCCGCTGAAGAAGGCCAGGGGCACGAACACCGCGATCAGCACCACCGTCACGCCGACGATGGCGCCCGAGATCTGGCCCATGGCCTTGCGGGTGGCCTGGCGTGGCGGCAGGCCTTCCTCGCTCATGATGCGCTCGACGTTTTCCACCACCACGATGGCGTCGTCCACCACGATGCCGATCACCAGCACCATGCCGAACATGGTCAGCACGTTGATCGAGAAGCCCAGCGCCAGCAGCGTGGCAAACGTGCCCAGCAGCGCCACCGGTACCACGATGGTCGGGATCAGCGTGTAGCGCCAGTTCTGCAGGAACAGGAACATCACCAGGAACACCAGCGCCACGGCTTCAAAGAGCGTCTGCGCCACCTGCGTGATGGAGATCCGCACGAAGCGTGAGCTGTCGTAGGGGATGTCCCACTTCATGCCTTTGGGAAAGTAGGCTTCCAGTTCATGCAGCTTGGTGCGCACCGCCTGGGCCGTGGCCAGCGCATTGCCGCTGGGCGAGAGTTGCACGCCGATGCCGGTCGACGGCTTGCCGTTCAGGCGTGCCGAGGTGGCATAGGCCTGACCGCCGAGTTCGATGCGCGCCACGTCTTTCAGCCGCACGGTCGAGCCGTCGGCATTGGCGCGCAGCACGATGCGCCCGAACTGTTCGATGTCCGACAGCTGGCCGTTGACCACCACCGTGGCGGCGATGCCCTGGCCGGCCACGTTGGGCAGCGCGCCGATCTCGCCCGAGGCGACCTGGGCGTTCTGCGCCCGGATGGCGTTGGTGACGTCGGTCGCCGACAGGTTGTAGCCCAGCAGCTTGGCCGGGTCGATCCAGATCCGCATGGCGCGCTCGGTGCCGAACAGCTGGGCCTGGCCGACGCCGGGCACGCGCTGGATCTCGGGCACAACGTTGCGCGACGCGTAGTCGCCCAGCGCCACCGGGTCCCAGGCCGGGTCGTCGGACGACAGGATGGCGAAGAGCAGGAAGTTGTTGCGTGACTTGTCCACGCGCACGCCCTGCTGCGTCACCGCCGCCGGCAGGCGCGGCGTGGCGCGCGACAGCCGGTTCTGTACGTCCACCTGCGCCAGGTCGGCGTTGGTGCCGGGCTCGAAGCTGATCGTGATCTGGCCGGTGCCGTTGGCCTGCGCCACCGACTCCATGTAGATCAGGCCGGGCGAGCCGTTCATCTCGCGTTCGATGATGGACAGCACGCTGTCTTCCAGCGTCTGCGCCGAGGCGCCGGGGTAGGTGGCGGTGACCACGATGGACGGCGGTGCCACCGGCGGGTACTGGGCGATCGGCAGCTGGGTGATGGACACCAGGCCCAGCACCATCACGAACAGTGCAATCACCCACGCGAAGATGGGCCGCTCAATGAAGAATTTCGCCATGGCTCAGCCCTTTCAGCGTGCGGCCGAGGCCGGGGCGGCGGGCGCGGGCGCTGCGGCAGGTGAACCAGCCGCCGGCTTGCTGCCGGGCGCCTGCCACGGCACCGGCTTCACGGGTGCATCGCCGCGCAGTTTCTGGAAGCCGTCCACCATCACCTGCTCGCCGGCCTTCAGGCCGTCGAGGATGACCCACTGGCCATTCTGCTGGTTGCCCACCTTGACCGGGCGCGGGCTGACCTTGCCGTCGGCGCCGACCACCATCACCGTGTCGCCCTGCGGCGAACGCGTCACCGCCTGCTGCGGCAGCGTGATGGCGTTGGAGGCCTTGGCCTGCTCCAGCCGCACGCGCACGTACAGGCCCGGCAGCAGCGTGCCGCCCGGGTTGGGTACTTCGGCGCGCAGCGTGACCTGCCCGCTGGTGGCATCCACGGTCAGGTCGGAGAACAGCAGCTTGCCGGCCTGCGCGAACTCGCTGCCGTCTTCCAGCACGATGCGCACGCTGGCGGCGTCTGCGCCGGCACGCTTGAGCTGGCCGCGCTCCATGGCACGGCGCAGCGCCATGGCTTCCGCGGCCGACTGCGTGAAGTTCACGTACATCGGGTTGATCTGCTGCACCACCGCCAGCTGCGTCGCTTCGCCCTGGCCCACCAGCGCACCTTCGGTCACCAGCGCGCGGCCGATGCGGCCGGAGATCGGTGCCGTGATGTGGGCGTAGCCCAGGTTGATGCGCGCGGTCTGCACATCGGCCTCGGCCACTTTCTGCGCCGCCACGGCATTGGCGTACTCCTGTTTGCTCACGGCATTGGCCTCCACCAACGGCTTGTAGCGCTCGGCCAGCGCGCTGGCCTGCGCCAGGTTGGCTTCGGCGCGCGCCAGTGCGGCGGCGTAGGGGGCTGGATCGATCTGGAACAGCGGCTGGCCGGCCTGTACGTCGCTGCCCTCACGGAACAGGCGCTTTTGCAGGATACCGGCGGCGCGCGCGCGCACCTGCGCCACACGCGAGGCCTCCAGCCGACCCGGCAGTTCGCTCACCAGGCCGACATCGCCCGGTGTGACCGTGACCACACCGACTTCGGCCGGCGGCATGCCGCCGCCCGCGCCACCGCCAGGGGGGGAGGACGGGCCGCAGGCGGCCAGCAGCAGGCTGGCGGTGAGACCCGCCGCCACGGGGAGGTACCGCAGGCGCAGGAGGGGGGAGGCAGGCTTGATGCGGGTCAAGGCGGGCATGGCATTCCTTCGGAAACGAGGTGAAATTGGTGGGCGGCAGGCCGCCATGAAACCATTTCTGGCTATGAAATTGGGTATTGGAGGGGAAGCAGTATACATACAATCGTGAATGTATGTATAGTTGAGCCATTAGATATACGTCGGAGGGTAATCACATGGTTCGTCGTTCCAAAGCAGACGCGCAGGCCACGCGCAACAGCCTGCTCGATGCTGCCGAACATTTGTTTCAGGAGCGTGGCGTGTCACGCACCTCGCTCAACGACATCGCGGTGGCGGCCGGCACCACGCGTGGTGCCATCTACTGGCACTTCAAGGACAAGGCCGATCTGTTCAACGCCATGATGGAGCGCGTGACGCTGCCTCTGGAGGAGTCGTTGCAGTGTGCCGCTGCCGCCCATGCCCAGTGTCCCGTGGTGGAGTTGCGCCTGGCCATGCTGGAGGCGCTGCGCAAGACGGCCACCGACGCGCAGACACGGCGCGTGTTCGACATCGCCACCCACAAGGTGGAGTACGTGGCGGAACTGCTGGCGGTGAAGGAGCGCCACCTGCGGGTGCGCAACGAGTGCTTGGCGCGTACCCGCCTGGCGATGCAGCGGGCGGTGGAGCTCAGCGGGCGGCCGCTGCCGGTGGAGGTGGACAGCGCCGCACTGGGGTTGCACGTGATGATCGACGGCCTGATCCAGAACTGGCTGCTCGACCCGCAGGCGTTCGACCTCGTGGCAAGTGGTGGCCGGGTCTTCGACACCTACCTGGCGGGCCTGGGCCTGCACCCGGTGCAGTTGCAGAGCAAAAAAGCGGCCTGAGGTTCGTCTGCCTGTCGCAAGCCGCTATTCATTCGATAGCGCCACCACGCGCAGCACCGCCTCGCCGTAGGCCTGCAGCTTCTTCTCACCAATGCCGCTGATGCCCTGCAGCTCGGCCAGCGTCTGTGGCCGGCGCTGCGCGATCTCGGCCAGCGTGGCGTCGTGGAAGATCACGTAGGCCGGCAGGTTGTGCTCGCGTGCCACCTCGGCGCGCCAGGCTTTCAGGTTGATGAAATGCACCTGGGCATCGACCCCCAGGTTGATGGCGGCGGGCGCCGTGACGCCAGCGCGGCGCGTGCGCTTGGCCGGCGGCGCCGACACCGATTCGCGCAACTGCACGGTGATTTCACCCTTGAGCACGGCGCGTGAGCCTTCGGTGAGGTACAGCGTGTTGTAGGCCTGGGCATCCACGCCCACGGCACCCAGTGCAATCAGCTGGCGCAGCACGCCGCGCAACTGCGTCTCGCTGAACTCGGCGCCGATGCCGAACGTGCTCAAGCCCTCGTGGCCGTACTGCTTGACTTTCTCGGTCGCCTTGCCACGCAGGATGTCCATGATGTGGCCGGCGCCGAAGCTCATGCCGTTGGCCTGCTGCACGCGGTAGATGGTGCTGAGCAGCTTGCGCGCAGCGTCGGTGCCGTCCCACACCGCGGGTGGGTTGAGGCAGTTATCACAGTTGCCACAGGGTTCGCTGTGTTCGCCAAAGTAGCCCAACAGGCGTACGCGCCGGCAATCGGTCGCCTCGGCCAGCGCCAGCAGGGCATCGAGCTTGCCGCGCATCACTTGCTTGAACTCTTCGCTCGCAGGGCTCTCGTCGATCATGCGGCGCTGGTTCACCACGTCCTGCAGGCCGTAGGCCATCCAGGCATCGGCGGCGGCGCCATCGCGCCCGGCGCGACCGGTCTCCTGGTAGTAGCCCTCAATGTTCTTGGGCATGTCCAGGTGGGCGACGAAGCGCACATCGGGCTTGTCGA
>JAYRLJ010000238.1:0-5020 GCA_041905305.1 Hylemonella sp.
GCCGCGGCTACGCTTCCATGGACTACGAGTTCAAGGAGTACCGGCCGTCCGACGTGGTGAAGGTCGACATCCTGCTCAACGGCGAGAAGGTCGACGCCTTGTCCATCATCGTGCACCGCACCCAGGCGGCCTACCGCGGCCGTGCCGTGGCCGCCAAGATGCGCGAGATCATCAGCCGCCAGCAGTTCGACGTGGCGATCCAGGCCGCCATCGGCGCCAACGTCATCGCGCGCGAGAACATCAAGGCGCTGCGCAAGAACGTGCTGGCAAAATGCTACGGTGGCGACATCACCCGCAAGCGCAAGCTCCTCGAGAAGCAGAAAGCAGGCAAGAAACGCATGAAGCAGATCGGTTCAGTCGAGGTGCCGCAGGAAGCCTTCCTCGCCATCCTGCAGGTGGAGGAATGATGCAGTTCCTGACCGCCATCATCCTGGCCGCCTTTGTCGGTTACGCCGGTTCCTGGTACTTCGGCGTCATCGAAGGCAACTTCGCGCTGCTGCTGTTCATGGCCACCGTGGTCACCGGCGTGTACTGGCTGGCCGAGCGCTTCTATTTCCTGCCGCAGCGCCAAGCGGCCGCAGCCAAGCTGGCCGCCGAGGCACAGCAGCGCCAGGCTGAGCTCGCCAAGATGGGCATCACCCAGGTCGACAGCGACCTGGCGCCGGCACGCGAGAAGCTGCTGATGCAGCCCTGGTGGCTGGACTGGACCGCCGGCCTGTTCCCGGTGATCGCCATCGTCTTCCTGCTGCGCTCCTTCCTGTTCGAGCCGTTCAAGATCCCGTCCGGCTCCATGATGCCGACCCTGCTGGTGGGCGACCTGATCCTGGTGAACAAGTTCCACTACGGCGTGCGCCTGCCGGTGATCAACACCAAGATCACCGAAGGTAAGCCGGTGCAGCGCGGCGACATTCTGGTGTTCCGTTATCCGCCGAAGCCCAGTCTGGACTACATCAAGCGCGTGGTGGGCGTGCCGGGCGACGAGGTGGCCTACCTCAACAAGCGCCTGACCATCAACGGCCAGCCGGTCGCAACCAGCGCTGTGCCCGAGTTCTTCGACGAGAGCGCCATGCGCTACTTCAAGCAGTTCGAGGAGTCGCTGGGCGCGGTCAAGCACCGCATCCTGACCGACGACGACCGGCCGGCTTTCATCCCCGGCGTGGAGGAGTTCCCGCACCGCGAGAACTGCCGCTACAGCATCGAGGGCGTGGTGTGCAAGGTGCCCGAAGGGCACTACTTCATGATGGGAGACAATCGCGATAATTCGCTCGATTCGCGCTTCTGGGGCTTCGTGCCGGACCAGAACATCGTCGGCAAGGCCTTCTTTGTCTGGATGAACTTCGGCAACCTCAAGCGCATCGGCTCGTTCAACTGAAGTGGCTTCAATGGGGGAAGTGATGGCAGGACAACTCAAGTCGCGACAGCGCGGCATCACCTTTCTGGGCCTGATCTTCGTCGCGGCCGTGCTGGCCGCGGTCGGCGTCGTGGCCGCCCAGGTGGTGCCGACGCTGGTCGAGTACCAGGCCGTGCAGAAGGCTGCCAACAAGGCGCGTGACGGCGGCTCGGTGGCCGAGGTGCGGGCCCTGTTCGACAAGGCAGCCCAGATCGACGATATCAAGTCCATCAGCGGCCGCGACATCGAGGTCACCAAGGAGGGTGACAAGGTGGTGGTGAGTTTCGCCTACCAGCGCGAGATCCACCTGGCCGGCCCGGCCTGGCTGACGCTCAAGTACAGCGGCCGCAGCAAGTAAGCCCCGCCCGTGACCGATGGCCTGACTGCGCTGCAAACCCGCTTGCAGCATGAATTTTCCAATCCGACGCTGCTGGCGCGCGCCCTCACGCACCGCAGCTTCTCGGCCGACCACAACGAACGGCTCGAATTCCTCGGCGACTCGGTGCTCAACCTCGCCGTGGCGCACCTGCTGTACGAGCGCCTGAGCGCGCTGCCCGAGGGTGACCTGTCGCGCATCCGCGCCAACCTCGTCAAGCAGGACGCCTTGCACCAGCTGGCGGTCGATCTAGGCTTGCCGGGCGAGATCCGGCTCGGTGAGGGCGAGGTGCGCTCGGGGGGCCACAAGCGCCCCTCCATCCTGGCTGATGCGCTGGAAGCGGTGATCGGCGCGGTCTACCTCGACGCCGGCTACCCGGCAGCGCAGGCGCTGGTGCAACGCCTGTTCCGTGCCGTGGAGATCAACCCGCAGATGCAGGCCAGCGCCAAGGACGCCAAGACCGAGTTGCAGGAATGGCTGCAGGGCCGCAAGATGAAGCTGCCGGTCTACCGCGTCGTGGCCACGCTGGGCGTGGCGCACAAGCAGACCTTCGATGTCGAATGTGAAGTGGCCGAGCTGCAGCGCGTCGAGCGCGGCATCGGCGGTTCGCGCCGCGCTGGCGAGCAGGCGGCTGCCGCGGCCATGCTGCAGGCGCTCAAGGCCCAGGGCCAAGGATGAATGCTATGAATACAGGAGCGGGTGACACTGATCCGGTGGGTTCTGAAGACCTGAATGAGGGTGAGGCCGGGCCCCACCGCTGCGGCCTGGTGGCCATCATCGGCAAGCCCAACGTCGGAAAGTCCACCCTGCTCAATGCGCTGGTGGGACAGAAGATCAGCATTACCTCGCGGAAGGCGCAGACCACGCGCCACCGCATCACCGGCATCCGCACCGTGGGTGCCACGCAGTTTGTCTTCGTCGACACCCCGGGTTTCCAGACGCGCCACGCCAATGCGCTGAACCGCTCGCTCAACAAGACCGTGCTCGGCGCCGTGGGCGATGTCGACCTGGTCCTGTTCGTGGTCGAGGCCGGCCAGTTTAACCAGGCCGACGAGCGCGTACTCAAGCTGCTGGGCGAGGGCGTGCCGGTGCTGCTGATCGCCAACAAGCTCGACACCGTGCACCGCCGCGCCGAGATCGCGCCCTGGCTGCAGGACATGCAGCAACGCCTGCCGACGGCCGAGATCGTGCCGATGTCGGCCAAGAACCCGAAAGACATCGAGCGTCTGTTTGCCATCTGCGCCAAGTACCTGCCCGAGCAGGACTGGTGGTACGACGAGGACGAGCTGACCGACCGCAGCGAGAAGTTCCTCGCCAGCGAGATCGTGCGCGAGAAGCTGTTCCGCCTCACCGGCGACGAGTTGCCCTACACCTCGACGGTGGTGATCGAGAAGTTCGAGGAAGAGGCGCCGCAGAAGAAAGGCCAGAAGCGCCTGGTGCGCCTGGCCGCCACCATCGTCGTCGAGCGCGACGGCCACAAGGCCATGGTGATCGGCGACAAGGGCGAGCGCATCAAGCGCATCGGCACCGAGGCCCGTGTCGAGCTGGAGAAGCTGATGGACGCCAAGGTCTTCCTGGAGCTCTGGGTCAAGGTGCGCTCGGGCTGGGCGGATGACGAGGCCCGCGTGCGCAGCTTTGGGTATGAGTAGGCACACCCCCAGGCTGCGCGCACTGCGTGTCGCTCCGCCACCCCCCTTGCAGGGGGCAACGCCAGCGGCCCGGCAGAGCCGGTTCCGCGGCGTTCACTGATAAAAGCCCTGGTGGTTTGCGTGCTGAACCATGGCGACCAAGCGCATCAGTGACGAGCCGGCCTTTGTGCTGCATCGCTACGACTGGAGCGAGACCAGCCTGATCCTGGATGTGTTCACACGCCACCACGGGCGCATTGCGCTGGTGGCCAAGGGCGCGAAGCGGCCGAGTTCGAGTTTCCGTCCCATCCTGCTGCCGCTGCAACCGCTGCAGCTGAGCTATGGCGGTGAGTCGGAGGTGCGCACGCTCAAGAGCGCCGAGTGGCTGGGCGGGCATGTCATGCCCACCGGCGAGGCGCTACTGTCGGGCTACTACCTCAACGAACTGCTGATGCAGCTGCTGGCGCGCGACGATCCGCATCCCGCTTTGTTCGACGTCTATGCGTCCGTCGTGCGCGTGCTGGCGTCCGAGCATGGGGAGGTGCTGCAGGCGGCGTTGCGTACCTTCGAGCTGCTGCTGCTGCGTGAGATCGGTCTGCTGCCGCAGCTCGACCGCCAGACGCTGACGCTGGCGCCATTGGACGAGACGGCAGCTTACAGTCTTGTTCCTGAAGGCGGCCTGCGCGCCAGCAGCGACAACGAACGCGCCAGCTTGACTGGCGCGCAATGGCAGGCGCTGCACCAGGCCTTGCAGCCCGGTGCGCCGTTCACCGACACGCTGCGCGCTTGCGCCGCCATGATGGGCGAGCTCAAGCCGCAGCTGCGCACCCTGCTCAATTACCATTGCGGCGTGACCACGCTGCGCACCCGGCAGATGATGGTTGATCTGCAATCCTTATGAAAACAAACACGGCTCTCTCCGTCAACGTCAACAAGGTGGCCCTGGTACGCAACACGCGCCACCTCGGCATCCCGAGTGTCACGCGCGCGGCTACGTTGTGCCTGCAGGCGGGCGCGCATGGCATCACGGTGCACCCGCGGCCGGACGAGCGCCACATTCGCGCCCAGGATGTGTTCGACCTGGCCGCGCTGATGCAGGACTGGCCGGGGCGCGAGTACAACATCGAGGGCAATCCGTTCCATAACCTGATGGAGTTCATCCGCCAGGTCCGCCCGCAGCAAGCCACCTTCGTACCCGACAGCGAAGGCCAGTTCACCAGTGACCATGGCTGGACCTTTCCGCAGGATGCGGAGCGCCTGCGGCCGCTGATTGCCGAATGCCAGGCGCTGGGTGTGCGCGTGAGCCTGTTCATGGACCCGGTGCCCGAGCAAATGGCGCTGGCCAAGGCGGTCGGCGCCGACCGGGTGGAGCTCTACACCGAGCCCTATGCGGCGTCCTGGGGCCACGCCAGCCAGGAGGCGCAGCTGCAGCGTTACGCCGCGGCGGCGCAGGCTGCGCTCGATGCCGGCCTGGGCGTGAATGCCGGCCACGACCTGAACCGCGACAACCTCACCGAGTTCCTGCGTCGGGTCCCCGGTGTGGCCGAAGTGTCGATCGGCCACGCGCTGATCGCCGATGCGCTGGAGCTGGGCTATGCCGCGACGGTGCAGGACTACCTGCGCTGT
>JAYRLJ010000239.1:0-4996 GCA_041905305.1 Hylemonella sp.
ATCGGCATTCCGCTCTACAACGTCTATCTCAACGAGGCCGACGAATGGTCGCGCCGCCTGCAGACCGAACTCAGCGAATGGGCGCTGGAACTGCACCGCCCGATTGCCGACTCCACCATTGCGCTGGCCCACTCCTTGGCGGGCAGTTCCTCGACGGTGGGCTTCCGGGCCCTGGCGGAGATTGCCCGCGCGCTGGAGATGGCGCTGCAGCATGTGCGCCTGCAGCCGCTGGGCAAGGCCGAGCAGGTCGAGGTCTTTGTCGCGGCGGCGGATGACATCCGTCACCTGCTGCATCAGTTTGCGGCTGGCTTCCTGAAAGAGGCAAACCCGCAATTGCTGCAAGCCTTGCGTGACATCCTGGAGACCGAGTTTGCGGCCAGCGGTCCGGCGCCGCTGAACTCGGTACCGGCCTTGGCATCGGTTGACGAGCTTGATCTGGCGGGCGTCGAAACCGCGGCGCCCGAAGACGATTACTCGCTGGACTTCGTGTCCGAGGCGCCGCAACAGCCGCCGGAGCCGCCTGCACGGGCGGAGGAAGCAGTGACCGCGCCGCCCTCGGGTGGGGCAGCCCGGATCGTATTGGAAGACCACGACGAGGATCTGGATGCTGTCGACAGCATCGACCCTGACCTCTTCCCCATCTTTGAAGAAGAAGCCGCCGAACTGCTGCCGGCCCTGGGCGGTGCCTTGCGCGCCTGGTCCCAGCAACCGGCCGACAACGAGGCGCGTGCCGAAGTCCTGCGGGCGCTGCATACGCTCAAGGGCAGTGCGCGTCTGGCCGGTGCGATGCGCCTGGGCGAGATGGCGCACCGCATGGAGTCGGCCATCGAACAGATGGGGGCTGATTTTGTTCAGGCCTCGCAGATCGACCCCTTGCTGACGCGCTTCGATACTCTGCAGCAAGACTTTGACGCCCTTTGTCGGGCAGGTCAGCAGACGCAGAGCGCCGGTGTGCCGGGCGTCGAGATGCCTGCATCGGCAGCGCCGGCAACGCAGCCTGTGCCGTCGGCGGCGGTAATGCCCGTGCTGCCGTTGGTCGCGGGCATGCAATTGCCGGCTGTGCGGCATGGCACCGGCCAGACGGTGCGGGTGCGCGCGCAGTTGCTGGATCGCCTGCTCAACCAGGCAGGCGAGGTCATGATCACGCGCTCGCGCCTCGATGCGCGCGTCAGCCAGCTGCGCAGCTCGCTCGACGAGCTGACCGGCAACCTCGACCGCTTGCGCCAGCACCTGCGCGACATCGAACTGCAGGCCGAGTCGCAGATGCAGTCGCGCCTGGCGCAGGCCAAGGACACGGCGCAAGGTTTCGATCCGCTGGAGTTCGATCGCTTCACCCGCGTGCAGGAGCTCACGCGCATGATGGCCGAGTCGGTGAATGACGTTGCCACTGTGCAGCGCAACCTGCTGCGCACGGTGGAAGGTACCGAAGACGACTCCGTGGCGCAGGCGCGCCAGGCGCGTGAATTGCAGCGCGACCTGTTGCGCACCCGCATGGTGGAGTTCGAGAGCATTGCCGAGCGTCTTTATGGCGTGGTGCGGCAGGCGGCCAAGGAGGCCGGCAAGCAGGTCAAGCTCGACATCATCGGCGGCTCACTCGAAATGGACCGCGGCGTGCTGGACCGCATGACGCCGGCCTTCGAGCACATGCTGCGCAATGCGGTGGCGCATGGCATCGAACCCGCGACGCAGCGCGAGGCCGCCGGCAAGCCGTCGGCGGGCACGATCACGATCGAACTGCGGCAAGAGGGCAACGACGTTTCGCTCGCCTTTGGCGATGACGGCGCCGGACTCGATCTCGCGCGCATCCGCGAGAAGGCGGTGGCCCAAGGCCTGGCGCCGGCTGGCGGCGCCTTGTCGGATGCCGAGGCTGCCAACCTGATTTTCATGCCGGGCTTCTCCACCGCCACCCAGGTGACCGAACTGGCCGGGCGCGGCATCGGCATGGATGTGGTGCGCTCCGAGGTCTATGCGCTGGGTGGCCGGATTGAGACCGCGACACAAGCTAGCCAGGGCACGCGTTTCCAGCTGGTGCTGCCGCTCACGACCGCGGTGACGCAGGTGGTGATGCTGCGCATGGGGCATCTGTCGGTTGGCGTACCGGCCAACCTGATCGAGATCGTGCGCCGGGTGTCGGGTGACGAGCTGGCGCAGGCTTACGAGCAGGGCAGCTTCGACTACGGTGGCGAAGCAGTGCCCTTGTTCTGGGCTGGCGCGCTGCTGCAGTCCTCCGGGCGCAGCCATGAGACACAAGGCAAGACGTTGCCGGTGGTGATCTGCCGAAGCGCGGGCCAGCGGCTGGCCATCCACGTCGACGAGGTGCTGGGCAACCAGGAGGTGGTGGTGAAGAACCTGGGGCCCCAACTGTCGCGCCTTCCCGGCTTGGCGGGCATGTCGGTGCTGGCGTCGGGTGCCGTGGTGCTGATCTACAACCCGGTGGCGCTGGGGGCGGTTTACGGTGAGCGGGCGTACGAATTGCAGCGCGCGGCCCAGAACGGCGACTTGGCCCAGGGCGGTGAGGTTCCCCCGACTGCGTTGTTGGCGGCCAGCGAATTGCCGCTGGTGCTGGTGGTGGACGACTCGATCACGGTGCGTCGCGTGACCCAGCGCCTGCTCAAGCGTGAGGGGTATCGTGTGGCCTTGGCGGCCGATGGCCTGCAGGCGCTGGAGCGGCTGCAGGAGGAAAAGCCGGCCGTGGTGCTGTCCGACATCGAGATGCCGCGCATGGACGGCTTCGACCTGGTGCGCAACATCCGCATCGACGCGCGGCTGCGTGACCTGCCGGTCATCATGATCACTTCGCGCATTGCCGAGAAGCATCGCCAGCACGCACGTGAGCTGGGCGCCAACCATTACCTGGGCAAGCCCTACGCCGAGGATGAACTGCTGGCGCTGGTGCGCCAGTACAGTGTGCCGCAGGTTGAGGCTTGATTTGTCTGTTGGTCCTTATCTGGCGGTTGTCAGACGCTATTAAAAATGTAGCGCCTCAGGGCTGTTTCCGCACCACCGCGTAGCGCGCCAGGGTGCGCTCACGAGCCACGTCATGTGCGACCAGCGGTGACGGGTAGTCGTGCCCCAGTTCCACGCCTGCCGCCTTGAGTTCCAGCGGGCTGGCCTTCCATGGCGCGTGCACGGCTGCCGTCGGCAAGCTGGCCAGCTGCGGCAGGTAGCGGCGGATGAACTTGCCCTCGGGATCGAACTTCTCGCTCTGGCTCACCGGGTTGAAGATGCGGAACCAGGGCTGTGCATCGCAGCCGCTGGAGGCCACCCATTGCCAGCCGCCGTTGTTGGCCGCCAGGTCGAAATCGTTCAGTTTCTCGGCGAAGTAGCGCTCGCCCCAGCGCCAGTCGATACCGAGGTCCTTCACCAGAAAGCTGCCCGCCACCATGCGTAGCCGGTTGTGCATGTAGCCGGTCTGGTTGAGCTGCAGCATGGCCGCGTCCACCAGGGGATAGCCGGTGCGGCCGTCGCACCAGGCCTGGAATGTCGCCTGAGTCTGGGCGCCGCGCTCCCACTGGATGGCGTCGTACTCCGGCTTGAAGGCCTGGCCTACGACGTGCGGGAAGTTGGCCAGGATCTGGACGTAGAACTCGCGCCACACCAGTTCGCTGAGCCAGATGCTGGCGCCCCGGCTACCGGCCAGGCTGCGTTGCCAGGCGGTGGCGACCAGCTTGCGGATCGATACCGTGCCAAAGCGCAGGTGCACGCTCAGGTAGCTCGGCCCTTTGACGGCGGGGAAGTCGCGTGTCTCGTGGTACTGGTCCATGCGCTCGAAGAAGTCTTCGAACAGCTGGCGCGCACCGCTGGCGCCGGTCGGAATCTTGAGCGCCGCGAGGTTGGTCGGCTCGAAGCCGAGGTCCTGCAGCGAGGGAACAGGCTGGCGCAGCGCCGCTGGCTGCGGGGCCAGCGCCGCGGCCAGCGGCCGCGGGTCCTGGATCGGCGGCAGGTGCTCCTGCAGACGGGCCAGCCAAGCACGCTGGTAGGGTGTGAAGACGCCGTAGGGCGTGCCGGTCTTGGTCAGGACCTCGCGGCCTTCGAAGACGACATGGTCCTTACAGGTGTGCAGGGCAATGCCCAAGCTGGCGAGTTGGCCGCGCACGACGGTGTCGCGCGCGATAGCTTGCGGCTCGTAGTCGTGGGCGGCGAACACCGCCTGCACGCCGAGCTGGTGGGCCAGAGTAGGCACCTCGGCTGTGGCCACGCCGTGGCGCACGATCAGCCCGGCCTCGGGCTGGCCGGCCAGCGCGCGCAGCTCGGCGTCGAGCTCCAGCAGCGCCGCACGGATGAACTCGACCCGGCGGTCGGCGCGGGGCAGGGGCGCAAGAATGTCATTGTCGAAGACGAAGACGCAGTGCACCTGACGGCACTGCTGCAGCGCCAGGCACAGGGCCGTGTTGTCGTCGCTGCGCAGATCGCGCCGGAACCACACCAGGCCGGAATCGAACGGTTTATGCATGTTCGCCGCTAAAATTGGTCCATGTCCGATGATTCTGCACCCATCAACCTGACGAATCATTTTCTGATTGCGATGCCCGGACTGGCAGATGCGGCTTTTGCCAAAAGCGTGGTCTACCTCTGCGAGCACAGTGAGCGGGGGGCGCTCGGACTGGTGATCAACAAGCCCAGCGACATCAAGCTGCAAGGGCTGTTCGACAAGGTGGACCTGCCGCTGGGTCGCACCGATCTGAAGGAGGAACCTGTGCTGCAGGGCGGACCGGTTCAGACCGAACGCGGTTTTGTGCTCCACGAGGCCATCCTGCCCGAAGGCGAGCGGACGGAAGAACCCTTGTACGCCTCCACCATGGTGATTCCCGGCGGGCTGGAGATGACCACCTCGCGCGATGTGCTGGAGGCGCTGTCCACCGGTGGCGGTCCCCGCCGGCTGCTGGTGACCTTGGGCTACGCGGCCTGGGGGGAAGGTCAGCTGGAGTCCGAGATCGGCGAGAACAGCTGGTTGACGGTTGATGCCGACCGCAGCGTGATTTTCGACACCCCGGTG
>JAYRLJ010000240.1:0-4989 GCA_041905305.1 Hylemonella sp.
GGCCTGGATGAACCGCGAGGCCTTGCTGCAGACCTGGGCGCGCGGTCAGGCCGTGTACTGGAGCCGCAGCCGCAACCGGCTCTGGCACAAGGGCGAGGAAAGCGGCCATGTGCAGACCGTGCACGACATCCGCCTGGACTGCGACCAGGACGTCATCCTGCTGAAGGTGAAACAGGAGCAGGGCATCGCTTGCCACACCGGCCGTCATTCCTGCTTTTATCTGCAGTTGGATGGCGAAGGCTGGCAAGCCGTGGAGCCGGTGCTCTGCGACCCCGAGAGGATTTACCGATGAACGACCAGGTGCTGGCCCGCGTGGCCGACACGATTGCCGAGCGCCGTGCCGCCGCCGACCCCGGCAGCAGCTACGTGGCCAAGCTCGCCGCCAAGGGGCTCGATGCGATGCTGAAGAAGGTGGGCGAAGAGGCCACTGAATTCGTCATGGCGGCCAAGGATGGCGACGCCCAAAAACTGACCTACGAGGCTGCCGACCTCTGGTTCCACAGCCTGCTGGCCTTGGCCGAGCTGGGTGTGCGGCCCGAGGCCGTGCTGGCCGAACTGGCGCGCCGCGAGGGCTTGTCCGGCCTGGCTGAGTTCGCCGCCCGCCCCAAGGAGTGATGCATGAACCCGCAAGAGCAAGGCCTCTACAACGTCAGCCTCGTCAGCTATGTGCTGCACGCCATCGTCGCCATCGGTGCGGTGCTGCCTGGCTTCCAGCCGGGTGTGGTGCTATTGCTGGTGGCCATCGTCATCGACCTGGTGAAGCGCGGCGAGGCCCAGGGTAGCTGGCTGGAATCGCATTTCCGCTGGCGCCTGCGCTCGGTGCTGTTCGCCGGCCTGGCCTACCTGCTGACGAGCTGGATGTGGTTCCTGCTGATCGTGCCCGGCTGGATCGCCTGGTTCTGCATCTCGCTGTGGTTCCTCTACCGCATCGTCACCGGCTGGAGCGCGCTGCAAGGCCGGCGCCCCATGGCCACTTCCTGAAAGCGCACCCATGAGTCACGACCCGAACTGCATCTTCTGCAAGATCGTTGCCGGCCAGATCCCGTCCAAGAAGGTGTTCGAGGACGAAGAGCTGATCGTCTTCCACGACATCCAGCCCTGGGCGCCCGTGCATGTGCTGATCGTTCCCAAGCTGCACATCGTCAGCCACGCCGATCTGGGGCCTGAACACCAGCAGCTGGCCGGCAAGATGATGGTGCTGGCCCCCAAGCTGATGCGCGAGCTGGGCGTGACCGGGGGATTTCGCACGCTGATCAACACCGGGCGCGATGGCGGGCAGGAAGTGATGCACCTGCACATGCATGTGATGGGCGGCCCGCGTCCCTGGCTGAAGGACTGAAGGGCGGGGGCGGTTGCGGCCCTGCTGCCAGCAGTGACAAACCTGTCCCCCGTCAAATCCACGCCATACACCGCGACCTAGAATCCCACCCTCTATCTCTGGAGCATGTAATGGGTGGTTTGAGCATTTGGCACTGGCTGATCGTGCTGTTGGTGGTCGTGCTGGTGTTTGGTACCAAGAAGCTCAAGAACGTGGGCTCCGATCTCGGTGCAGCCGTCAAGGGTTTCAAGGACGGCATGAAAGACGGTAGCGCGCCCGCTCCGAACGATCCGCAGCAGCGGGTTGGCCAAGCGAATGACGCCAACACGGTGGACGTGCAGGCGACCGAGAAGAAGACCCATTCCTGAGCGGTTCGCCGCTCCTAGCACGCAAAGGCGCCCATGCTGGACCTGGGTCTGGACAAGCTCGCCATGATCGGCGTGGTGGCGCTCATCGTCATCGGGCCGGAGCGTCTGCCCAAGGTGGCACGCACGGCGGGCCACTTGCTGGGCAAGGCGCGCCGCTATGTGGCGGACGTCAAGGCCGAGGTGAACCGTTCGATGGAGCTCGATGAGCTCAACAAGATGAAGTCGCAATTCCAGGAGGCCGCGGCGGAAGTCAGCGGCAGCCTGAACGAGGTGCAGACGACCTTCAATGAAACCTGGGCCAGCGGCGAATCCGCTGAGTCCAGCTGGAGCCCGGCGCCCTACAAGCCGCCGCGCAAGAACTGGCGCATCCGACGCTCCAACACACCCGTCTGGTTCAAGCAGCGCAACGGCGTGCGGCGCCATGTCCAATCCGGCGCCGCGCGCGTGGCCCGCCACCGCCCCCGCCGATGAGCTCCAAACCGCAAGACCCTGAAGACGAACTGGCCGGCACCGAGCAGCCCTTCGTCGAGCACCTGATTGAACTGCGTGACCGCCTGGTGCGTGCGCTGCTGGCCATCGGCTTGGGCTTCGGTCTGCTCTGCCTGTGGCCCGGCCCGGCAGGTCTGTACGACCTGCTAGCCGAGCCCATGACGCGCAGCCTGCCGCATGGCACCAAACTGCTCGCCACGGGCGTGTTCTCCGGCTTCATGGTGCCGCTGAAGATCACGCTGATGGGCGGCTTCCTGATCGCCTTGCCCTTCGTGCTGTACCAGCTCTGGGCCTTCGTGGCGCCGGGCCTGTACTCGCACGAGAAGCGTTTCGTGCTGCCGCTGGTGGTGTCGAGCACGCTGCTGTTCTTCGTCGGCGTGGCGTTCTGCTACTTCATCGTGCTGCCGGCGCTGAGCAAGTTCCTGGTGGCGGTGGCGCCCACTGCGATCCAGGTGGCGCCCGACATTGAGCAGTACTTCGGTACGGTGCTGACGCTCTTCCTGGTGTTCGGCATCGCCTTCGAGGTGCCGGTGGCGGTGGTGGTGCTCGCGGCCTTGGGCATCGTGTCGGTGGAGAAGCTCAAGGAGTGGCGCGGCTACTTTGCCGTGGCGGCCATCGTTGTCGCAGCCGTCGTCACGCCGCCGGACGTCATCTCGCAGCTTTCGCTCTTCATCCCGATGTGCGTTCTGTATGAGATCGGCATCTGGACCGCGGTGCTGCTGCGCCGCAACAAGGACGGCGAAGCGACTCAGTCTTCGACTTCGGGCTGATCTGAGCGCGGGCGCACGCCGACCTGGACCTGCACATCCAGCGCCTTGCTGCCGCGCAGCAGGCTCAGGCTGGCAGGCTTGTCGGGCGCCAGTGCGGCCACGCGCTCCAACAGCTGCTCCGGGCTGTGCACGGCCTGACCGGCCACGGCCCGCAGCACATCGCCAGGCTTGACGCCCGCCCGGGCCGCCGGCGCCCCCTCCACCACGGCACTGACCAGCACCCCTTCCGAGCCGCCCAGCTTCAGCGCCTGGACGAGTTCGGGTGTCAGCGAGCGCGTCTGCACGCCGATCCAGCCGCGGATCACACGGCCGTCACGTTGCAAGGCTTGCAGCACCTCGCGCGCCAGCTCGGCCGGGATCGCAAACCCCACGCCCAGGCTGCCGCCGCTGCGCGAATAAATCGCACTCGGGATACCGACCAACCGCCCCTCGCGGTCCACCAGCGCGCCGCCCGAGTTGCCCGGGTTGATGGCCGCGTCGGTCTGGATGAAGTTCTCGAACACATTGATGCCGAGCTGGCGGCGCTGCAGCGCGCTGACGATGCCGGCCGTCACGGTCTGACCGACGCCGAAGGGATTGCCGATCGCCAGCACCGGGTCGCCCACGTGCAAGGCCCTGGAGTCGCCCCAGTGCGCCACGGGCAGGCCGGGTAACTGGATGCGCAACAGGGCCAGATCGGTTTCGGGGTCGCTGCCCACGCGTTCGGCTTCAGCGCGGCGGCCGTCCTGCAATTCCACCTCGATGCGGCGTGCGCCATGCACCACATGGTGATTGGTCAAAACCAGGCCCCGGCCATCGACGATGACCCCCGAACCCATGCCGGCGCCGGGCTCGCCGCGCTGCTGCTCTACATCAATGGCCACCACCGCCGGTGCGGCTCGTCGCGCCGCCAGGCTCAGTTCGCCGGCGCTCGAAGCGGCTGCCGGGTTCGCGCGCTCGAACCACTGCGGCTTCAACGTCAACAGCACGAAGCCAGTGGCCAGAAGCACCGTACAGGCCTGGGCGAAAATCAACCACAGCCGCTTCAGCAAGGATCCCCTCCATGGTCGAACGCACGGAACTCGAGCGTTACCTCAGCGACGCCCTGTGCGTGAGCCAGTTTAAGGACTACGGACCGAATGGCCTGCAGGTCGAAGGCCGGCCGCAGGTGCAGCGCCTGATGGGCGGCGTGACGGCCAGTCGCGCACTGATCGAGCAGGCGCTGGAGTGGCGCGCGGATGCGCTGCTGGTGCATCACGGCCTGTTCTGGCGGGGCCAGGACGGCCGTCTGACCGGCTGGTTGCGCCAGCGCGTCGGGCTGCTGCTCGGCGCCGACCTGAACCTGCTGGCCTATCACCTGCCGCTGGACGCCCACCCCGAATGGGGTAACAACGCCGCCCTCGGGGCGCGCCTGGGCTGGGCGGCGGATCAACGCCTCGGCGAGCAGCAACTGGTGTTTGCCGCTGCGCTGCCCCAGCCGCTGCCGGCGGACGGGCTGCAGCAGCAACTGCAGGCGGCGCTGCAGCGCCCGGTGACCCTGCTGCCCGGCGATGGCCGCCCGCTGCGCCGGGTGGCCTGGTGCACCGGTGGCGCGCAAGGCTATTTCGAGGCGGCGATTGCGGCCGGTGTGGATGCCTTTGTCACCGGGGAAATGAGCGAACCCCAGATGCACCTGGCGCGCGAGACCGGCGTGGCCTTTTATGCCTGCGGGCATCACGCCAGCGAGCGCTACGGCGTGCAGGCCCTGGGGGCGCACCTGGCGCAGCGCTTTGCGCTGGATTGGCAGTTCTGCGACCTGGACAACCCGGCATGAAGCCCATCCTTCTGACCCAGGGCGATGTCGCGGGCATCGGCCCGGAGCTGATCGTCAAGGCCTGGGAGCGGCGTCCGCCCGGGCCGGCCACGGTGGTGGGTTCGGCGGCGGTATTGCGCCGTGCGCTGGCCCAATGTGGCTTGCACCGGCCCGTGGCCGTGCTGGACGCGCCCAATGAGCCGGTGCCGTGCGGTGCGTTGGCGGTCTGGGAGCCGCCGGGCCTGCCGGATTCACTCTTGGCCGGCGAGCAAG
>JAYRLJ010000241.1:0-4958 GCA_041905305.1 Hylemonella sp.
CCAGCGCATCCGGCAGCAGTTTGCCGGCACCGACCGCTCGCCCCTGATCATCCTCACCGGCGGCAGCGGCTACGACGCCCTGCAACAGCGCCAGCAACAGGACGTGGGGCTGATTGATGGCTACCTCTTGAAGCCCTTGACCCGGTTGATGCTGCTGGACGCCGTGGTGGCCGCCGGCACGCGACGACAGCGCGCGGGCAGCGGTGAGATGGCGGCCCAGCCCGCTGTACGCCGACTGCAGGGCATGCGGGTGCTGGTGGTGGAGGACAACCGCATCAACCAGCAGGTGGCAGCGCAGCTGCTGCGCAAGGAGGGCGCCGAGGTGCTGCTGGCCGACGACGGCCGGCAGGGCGTGGACGCCGTGGCCGCGGCGGCCCGTTCGGGCGCGCCGTTCGATGCCGTGCTGATGGACATGCAGATGCCGGTGATGGACGGCCTGGCCGCCACCCGCGAGATCCGCGACGGTCTGAGGCTCACCCGCCTGCCCATCATCGCCATGACGGCCAATGCCATGGCCGCTGACCGCAAGGCCTGCCTGGACGCCGGCATGAACGACCATGTCGGCAAACCCTTCGAGCTCGACCACTTGGTGCACCTGCTGCTGCGGCGCACCGGGCGCAAGGCTGGTGCCGGGGCGGCCCCGCCGCCGGTCGAGGGCCCCGCACGCTCAGGCGACAGCGCACCGGCGCCGGACGTGCTCGACCGCGCGGGTGCACTCCAGCGCCTGGGCGGCGATGCACGTCTGCTCGATGAGCTGTCGGGTGCGTTCGTGGCCGAGCTTGCGCAACTGCTGCCGGCCTGGGATCAGGAACTGGCGCAGGCGGACCTGGAGGCGGCGCGGCGGCGCATGCACTCGCTCAAGTCGAGCGCCGCCAGCCTGGGCGCCCTGAAGCTGTCGGCCACTGCCGCCGCCGCGGAGCAGTTCTGCCGTGACGGGGCCGCGGTACCCGGGCGTGCGGCCATGCGGCAACGCTTGCAGGTGGTGCTGGGTGAAACGCTGGCGGCGCTGGCCTCGCATGGCGGACGGGCTGCCGCCCAGATGGAGCAGCCCAAAGATGTGGCGGCGGTACTCCCTGCACCCCTGCCGGCCCAGCGTCCGGCGATCGAGCGCCTGCTTGGTCTGCTGCGCAACGCCGACCTGGATGCGCTCGATGTGGTGGATGAGGTGATCGCTGCTGCCGACCCGGTGCAGGCGGCGGCCTGGGCGCCGCTGAAAGACGTTGTCGAGGCGATGGACTTCGAGCGCGCCACCGCCCTGTGCGAGCAGGCGCTGGCTTGACGGCTTCAAAGCCAGATCGGCATCCGACCCTTTCGGGACGAGCGCCGGCAGCTATTGAAACGATAGCGTCAGCGGCTGGCGCCCAAGGCCAGCGCGGCGGTGCGCGAAGCGGCCAGTGCGGCAGCGTCCGGCGCCTGCTGCGTCGGCCAGCCTCCCAGGTGCTGCTGGGCGAGGGTGCCGAGCGCGCCGATCCACTCGGGGCTGTCGTTCAGGCAGGGGATGTAGTGGAATTCCTGGCCGCCAGCATGCAGGAAGGCCTCACGCACTTCCTGCGCAATTTCCTCCAGCGTCTCCAGGCAGTCGCTGGTGAAGCCGGGGCAGACCACGTCAACGCGCTTCACGCCGGACTGCGCCAGCGCCACCAGCGTCGGCTCGGTGTACGGCTCCAGCCACTTGGCCTTGCCAAAGCGCGACTGGAAGGTCAGCTGGTACTGGTCCTTGCGCAGGCCGAGCTGCTCGGCCAGCAGGCGTGCGGTCTTGTGGCATTCGCAGTGGTAGGGGTCACCGAGGTGCAGGGTGCGTTCGGGCACGCCATGGAAGCTCATCACCAGCCGCTCGGGCTGGCCATGCTGTTGCCAATAGGCGCGGATGCGCTGGGCCAGGGCGGCGATGTAGCCCGCGTCGTCGTGGTAGCGGTTGACGAAGCGCAGCTCGGGCAGGTTGCGTACCTTGCTGGCCCAGTGGTAGACGGCATCGAACACGCTGGCCGTGGTGGTGCCTGAGTACTGCGGGTAGGCCGGCAGCACCAGCACGCGCGTGGCACCTTCGGCCTTGAGCGCGTCCAGTTGCGCGGCGATCGAGGGACTGCCATAGCGCATGGCATAGCGCACGGTGACATGGTGGCCCTGGCGCGTCAGCCAGTCCTGCAGGCCCTGGGCCTGCCTGTTAGTCCAGACCTTGAGTGGCGAGCCTTCGGGCGTCCAGATGCTGGCGTACTTGGCGGCCGACTTGGCCGGGCGCACGCGCAGGATGATGCCGTGCAGGATCAGCCACCAGATCGGCTTGGGGATCTCCACCACGCGGTGGTCACCGAGGAACTCGGCCAGGTAGCGGCGCAGGGCGGGCGCCGTGGGCGCATCGGGCGTGCCCAGGTTGCACAACAGGATAGCCGTGCGCGGCGCCTGGCCATGGGTGTAGGAGGGTTCTTGTTGGAAGGCCATGCGCTATTCTCGCCCACCTATGCTCGATGCGACCCAGATCAAGGCTATTTCCCTCGACCTCGATGACACGCTGTGGCCGATCTGGCCGGTGATCGAACGTGCCGAACAGGTGCTGCAGGACTGGCTGCGCCCGCAGGCGCCCCAGACGGCGGCCTGGCTCGCCGATGCCGGGGAGCGCCTGGCGCTGCGCCGGGCCATCACGGCCGAGCTGCCGGACATCGGCCACGACCTGCGCCGGCTGCGTCAGGAGCTGATCCGCCGCGCCTTGCAACGCCATGGCGAGGACACCGCGCTGGTGGAGCCGGCCTACGACGTATTCTTTGCTGAGCGTCTGCGGGTGCAGCTGTACGACGATGCTGGCCCGGCGCTGGCGTGGCTGGCGGCGCGCTATCCGGTGGTGGCGGTGTCCAACGGCAATGCCGATGTGCGCCACATTGGCCTGGGCGGCTACTTCCATGCCCATTTGAGCGCGCAGGAGTTCGGTGTCGGCAAACCGGATGCACGCATCTTCCACGCGGCCGCCGAGGCTGCCGGCGTGCAGCCGCACGAGGTGCTGCATGTGGGCGACGACGCGGCACTCGACGTGCTGGGGGCGCTGGCTGCCGGCCTGCAGACCGCCTGGGTTAACCGCGCCGGCCATGACTGGCTGCATGCCGACGCCCAGCCGCATGTCACCGTGAGCGACATGGCGCAGCTGTGCGCCTTGCTGCAGGTGCCGGGCGCGCGCTAGCCGCTCAGCGCCTCGGCTGCAGCACCAGCGTGCTGCGCGCATGGGCGGCCACGTCGGCGGTGCTCAGGAACATCGGACGGTATTGGCCGGCGATGTAGGCCGTGGCCTGGTCGGCGCGGTGGGCATCGAACAGCACACCGCTCTGGCCCACCGGGTTGATCCCCAGAGCCCGGGTGGGCTCGGCAAAATCGATCAGCCGCCGCGTCGACGGACCATAGGTCACAGACCAGGGGGCCGGGCCGACGCCCTGGGCCAGGTTGTTCACCACCTCGCGGCCCCCCGGCGCCGGGAAGGGACCGACGTCGAACAGCAGGTTCAGCGGCTTCTGCTGCCCCAGCGCGTGCTTGTGCGTCACGGTGTGCGCCTGGTTCCAGGTCCAGCTGGCCGGCGTCTTGCCGAGTTCCCGGTGCAGGTGCTCGATGGTTGCGCGCCAGGTCTGCTGCAGGATGTCGCGCCGCGTTTCCTTGGCCGGCGTGTCGCGCCGGTCCCACCAGGGGGCGGTGGCATCGGCGGCCAGGCGCGGCAACGCGAAGTCGAAGGCGCGCGTGCGCAGCAGGTTGGCAAACAGCGTTTCGCCCAGTTCGTCGGCCATGGCGGCGCGTGCCAGTTCGTAGACGAACTGGTGGAACAGCGTGGGCGCGATGCTGGCCAGGCTGTGGCTGCCGTCCCATTCGGCCAGCTGTTCCAGCAGCGCGCGCTCGGTGCTGTCGACGACCACGGTGCGCAGCTCGGGCAGCAGGGCGGCGAGCACGCGCGGGCCGTAGCCGGTGCGGGTGTCGAGCTGCAGCGCCTGGTTGGCGTTCAGGTCCCAGCGGCGTTCGGGTTCGCGCAGCAGCTGGTCGAGCCGCTGCGCGCGTTCGTACAGGTTGTAGTAGCCCGGCACCGGCAGGCCGCTTGTGGGTGCGGGCTGGTGGTTGGCCGAGACGATGTAGCCGCGTGCCGGGTTTTCCTCCTGGGGGTTGTCCTGGAAGCGGTAGTAGCCCGGCTTGTCGGCTTCGCCACGCCCGGCGTCGAGGATGAAGGACGGGTTCACGCCCTCGGGACGCTGCGGCAGCTTGGCCGCGGCCCACCAGGCGATGTCGCCGGCGGTGTTGGCCCAGACGATGTTGAGGCCGGGTGCATGGATCTTGCTCACCGCGGTCCGGGCCCGGGCGCGCGTGTCGGCGCGGTTGAGTTCGTAGAAGGCGTCGAGCGTCCGGTTTTCCGTTTCGGTCCAGGTCCACCACATGGCGATCGGCGTGCTGCCCAGGGTGTCGGCAAAGGCGTCGTTCAGGATCGGGCCGTGCGGCGAGCGGCGCAGGGTGATGTTCACCGGCGCGGCTCCCTTGACGGCGATGGTCTCGGTGCGGGTGCTCAACGCCACCCATTGGCCCTGGTGCCAGACCTGTTGCGGGTTGGCGGGGTTGATCTTCTCCGCGATCAGGTCCAGGTCGTCATTCTGGAACATGGTCAGGCTCCAGCCGAACTGCGTGTTGTGGCCGAGCAGCGCGTAGGGGTTGAGCACCTGGTGGTAGCCGTAGAGCTCGAAGCCCGGCGCCTTCAGGTGGGCTTCGTACCAGACCGCGGGTGTGGCAAAGCTGATGTGCGGGTCACCGGCCAGCAAGGGCCTGCCACTGACGGTGTGGCGGCCCGAGATCACCCAGGCGTTGCTGCCCTCGAACATCGGTACCCCTGCCAGCGCCAGTGCGCTGTCGCTCAGCGTGGCCAGTTGGCCGAGGTGCTGCCAGTCCTGCGGCTGCAGTGGCAGCCGGGTCTGCGCTGTCAGCACGGTTTCGGCCAGCGGCCCCAC
>JAYRLJ010000242.1:0-4951 GCA_041905305.1 Hylemonella sp.
TACCGCCGTGTGGACACGGTCGCGTGCAGATAGCTCAGCGTCCGGCTGTCATCCAGCCAGGCCATCTCGGGCATCACGCCATCGAGCAGGTCGAAGATGCGGTCGGTCTCCGCGATGAAGGCGGCTAGGCGCTCGCGCCAGTCCACGCCCTGCGTCGGCGTGTTCTCGTAGAGCATGTTGACCGCCCTTGCGCGCGACTCTTCCGGTGGCAGATAGACGAACGTCAGGTGATAGCCACTCTCGAAGTGCTGGCCCGATCCTTCAAAGGCCGCGCGGCGTTCCTCATCGACCAGCCAGGACAACGGCTCTGGAAAATCGGAATGCGGGTAGTGCGCCGCCGGCCGACGTTCGGCCTCGATGAACAGGGCCCAGCCCGACCCCAGCCGGCGCAGCGCGTTGTTCAGCCGCGCCGACGTGGCGATCAACTCGCCCTGCGTGGCGCTGTCCAGGTCCGGTCCGCGAAACCGCGCAGAGCGCTGGAACGATCCGTCCTTGTTCAAGACCACGCCCGGCGCCACCAGGCCGGCCCAGGGCAGCCAGTCGGCCAGCAGCGCGGGCCGCTGGCGGTACTCCGCAAGGTTCAGCATGGCATCTCCTCACACATCCAGCAGCGGCTTGTGCTTGATGTGCCGCGCGAAGACCTGCATGAACTGCGGATCGACGCGAGCACCCCAAACCGCCAGTGCGTGGCCGGCGATCCAGAGCACGGCGCCCGGAATCCACAGCTGCAGGCCCAGCCCCACGGCAGCGGCCAGCGTGCCCGTCGCGATGGCCACGGTGCGGGGCGCACCGCCCAGCAGGATGGGCTCGGCCAGCGAGTGGTGCAGCGGCACCTCGAAACCCGCTGCGATGCTCTCGCGCGGGCTCATACGACCGCCCCGCCCGAGAAGCTGAAGAACGACAGGAAGAACGAGGATGCCGCGAAAGCGATGGACAGGCCAAAGACGATCTGGATCAGCTTGCGAAACCCGCCCGACATGTCGCCAAACGCGAGCGCCAGGCCGGTCGAGATGATGATGATCACCGCGATGATCTTGGCCACCGGCCCCTGGATGGATTCCAGGATGGCTTGCAGCGGCCCTTCCCAGGGCATGCTGGAACCTGCGGCCTGCGCGGTGCCAGCCAGGAGCAGCAGCAACGCGGCCAGCAGCAAGCCCTGCATGGCAGGACGGGCCAGGCTCTGCAGCCTCGGTTGCTTGGAAAGCGGATTTGCGAGAAAGCGGAAAGCAGTAGCGTGTGTCATGAAAGTTCTCCAGGTTGGGTTGAGGAAGGGACGGGAACGGAGGGAAGTGGTGGCGCCAGGGCGTCGTCGAGTTGGTAGCTGGAGGCATCGAAGCCGACCACGCGGGCGATCTGGTCGATACGGCGCCTGCGCCCACGCCCGGCGATGTGGATCACGACGTTGACGGCTTCGGCGATCAGCGCGCGGGGCGGATTGACCGCCACTTCGAGGATCAACTGCTCCAGGCGCAGCAGCGCGCCCAGCGCGGAGCCCGCATGGATGGTGGCGATGCCTCCGGGGTGGCCCGTGCCCCAGACCTTGATGAGGTCCAGCGCCTCGCCGCCGCGCACTTCGCCCACGACGACACGGTCCGGGCGCAGGCGCATGGAGGAACGCACCAGCTCCTGCATAGACACCACGCCCTGGCGCGTGCGCAGAGGCACATGGTCACGGGCGGCGCATTGCAGTTCTACGGTGTCTTCGAGCACCAGCACGCGGTCGCCGGTGGCTGCGATCTCGGCCAGCAAGGCATTGGCGAGCGTGGTCTTACCGGTGCTGGTACCGCCAGCGATCAGGATGTTCTGACGTTCGCGCACGGCCTCCACCAAAAAGCTCGCCTGGTCGGCAGTCATCATCCCGTCGGTGACGTAGCGCGCCAACGGGATCACGCCCACCGCGCGCTTGCGCAGCGCAAAGGCCGGACCCGGAGCGGCGGGCGGCAGGATGCCCTCGAAGCGCTCGCCGGTTTCTGGCAACTCTGCCGTGAGCAACGGCTGACCGCGATGCACTTCGGCGCCGACGTGGGTCGCCACCAGGCGGATGATGCGTTCGCCGTCCGCTTCGGACAGCTCCACGCCCAGCGGCGCGCGGCCCGACGACAAGCGGTCGATCCAGAGCGTCCGGTCGGGGTTGAGCATGATTTCCACCACGTCCGGGTCTTCCAGCGCTGCGGCGATCACCGGCCCCATGGCCGTGCGCAGCATGCGGATGCGGCGGTCCAGCGAAGTGGCCCTGGGGGATGGAGGAGCGCCGCTCACCGGGATCGCTCCTGCGCTTCGGCAGCAGCCGCCGCCTCTTGGAGCCGCGCGGAGTCGGGCTGGAGTTCTTCCACGACGTCGCGCACCAGGCTGCGTCCGCGCAGCAGGTGGCGGCCCAACTGTTCGACGAACTGCTCGAAGCGCGCCTTGCCCTGGGCACGGGCCGCTTCCTGGTGTGCCTCGGGTACCGGCGTGCTGACGGTCAGGAAGTAGCGGATGAACAGCGCCAGCGTTTCGATCTCGATGTTCTGATCGCGCTCCAGCCGCTCGAACTGGCGCGTCAGCCGGTCGAGCCGCTTGGCGATGGCTGCCTCGCGCTGGTCGCCCGCGTCCGGCGAAAGCCAGGACGCGAGCGCCGCCGCGACGATGGACGACTTGGAGACGCCCTTCATGGCGGCCAGCTCGTCAAGGCGCTTGGCGTGCTCGGGTTGGATGAAAAGATTGAGGCGGGCTTGGCTCATAGCTGGATTCCGTCGTCAGGGTCGAGGGATGCCAGACGGGCCGTGCGCTGCAGGGACGGATCGAGCTGGCGAGGAAGTGGCAATGGCACGTCGTCGTCATCGAGCAGCGCCAAGTCGTTGGTCTGCGGCAACTCTTCGGGGCTGTATTCGGTGTCCTCGGACAGTTCGGGTTGCCGGCGCGGACCACCGTCATCGGCGGTGCCGGCTTCAACATCCGCCAGGCCCGCACCTGAGGCTGACGTCATGGGGGCGGCAGGGATGGCCAGACCGCTCCAGTCGTCGGGCCGCGTGGGCGGTGCGTCGGTGTAGTGGCTGGCTGCGAGCACAGGCGCAGGCAGTACGCGCTGTTTGAAATTGGCGTCCGCGAAGTAGCGCAGTTTCTTGGCCTTGATCGGCGCGACGCCGGACACCATGACCACCGCTTGATCGGGCGGGAGCTGCATCACCTCCCCAGGGGTGAGCAGCGGCCGTGCTGTCTCCTGGCGCGAGACCATCAGGTGGCCCAGCCAAGGCGAAAGCCGATGGCCTGCGTAATTGCGCTGGGCACGCAACTCTGTGGCGGTGCCCAGCGTCTCGGAAATGCGCTTGGCGGTGCGTTCGTCGTTGGTAGCGAACGTCACCCGCACATGGCAGTTGTCCAGGATCGAGTGGTTCTGGCCGTAGGCCTTGTCGATCTGGTTGAGCGACTGCGCGATCAGGAAGCTGCGAATGCCGTAGCCAGCCATGAACGCCAGCGCCGTCTCGAAGAAATCCAGGCGCCCCAGGGCCGGGAACTCGTCGAGCATCAACAGCAGCTTGTGGCGGCGCGGGATGCCGTCCGAGCCATCGAGCGACTCGGTGAGCCGCCGGCCGATCTGGTTGAGGATCAGGCGCACCAACGGTTTGGTGCGGCTGATGTCAGAAGGCGGGACCACCAGGTACAGCGACACGGGATGGTCTGCAGAGATCAGGTCGGCAATGCGCCAATCGCAGCGCGAGGTGACTTCGGCCACCGTGGGATCCCGATACAGGCCGAGAAAGGACATGGCCGTGGACAGCACGCCCGAGCGCTCGTTGTCGCTCTTGTTGAGCACTTCGCGCGCGGCCGAGGCGACGACGGGATGCGGGGCATCGCCCAGATGCGGCGTCGTCATCATCCGGTGCAGCGTCAACTCGAACGGGCATGCTGGATCGGACAGGAAGTTGGCGACGCCGCGCAGGGTCTTGTCTTCGTCGGCATAGAGCACGTGCAGGATGGCGCCGACCAGCAGTGCATGCGAAGTCTTTTCCCAGTGGTTGCGGCGCTCCAAGGCACCCTCGGGATCGACCAGGATGTCGGCGATGTTCTGCACGTCGCGCACCTCATGCGCGCCGCGCCGGACTTCGAGCAGTGGGTTGTAGGCCGCCGACTTGGCATCGGTGGGGTTGAACAGCAGGCAGTGCGAAAAGCGCGAACGCCATCCGGCACTGATCTGCCAGTTTTCGCCCTTGATGTCGTGGATAACAGCAGATGCGGGCCAGGACAGCAAGGTGGGCACCACCAGGCCCACACCTTTGCCCGAGCGCGTAGGCGCGAAGGTCAGGACATGTTCGGGGCCTTCGTGGCGAAGGTATTGCCCGTCATACTGGCCAAGGAAGACGCCGACCGGTTGGGTCAGCCCGGCCTCGCGGATGTCGGCGGCAAGGGCCCAGCGCGCCGATCCATAGGTAGTAACAAGCTTGGATTGGCGCGAACGCCATATCGACATGGAGATGGCGACCGCCACAGCCACCAAGCCGCTGCTGCCTGCGATTGCGCCTCCGATGTCGAAGACGCGCGGCGCATAGACATCGAAGAAGAACCACCACTCGAACAGCCGCCAAGGGTGATACACCGGCGTGCCCAGGAAATCGAACCAGGGCGAGCCCAGGCGTAGCTGGTAGCCCAGGGCGGCGGCGGTCCATTGCGTGGCGCTCCAGACGCCAGTGATCACGATGCCGAAGACAACGGCAACCTGACCGAACAGCACGTTCGTTCCTTGCATTGGCCAACCTCCCACTACGGCACAGGAACGTGCCGTAGTGCTGAGGATCAAGGCGAGCGTGCAGGCCGGTCAAAGACCGTTATGGCCGGGATTCAGGCCCAAAAAGCCAGACTTCTTGCTGTGGCGAAGAATCGGCATAGGGGGCCTCCATTTTAGGAGGCACCCCTGCCACACCACCCGGCGTGCGGGTCCGCACCGGGCGGTTCGAGAGTTTGAGGTCATGACAGT
>JAYRLJ010000243.1:0-4950 GCA_041905305.1 Hylemonella sp.
CTTCGCGCACGGCGGCCATGAAGACCTCGCCGCCGACCACCAGCGCCTCCTTGTTGGCGAGCAACAGGCGCTTGCCGGCGCGCGCCGCCGCAAGACAGGGCGCCAGCCCCGCTGCGCCCACGATAGCGGCCATCACCGCATCGATATCGGCATGGGCGGCCACTTCGGCAATGGCGGCCTCGCCTTGGAGTACGCGCGTGGCGGAGTTCAGCGCCTTGAGCTGTCGCGCCAGCTCGACACCATGGGCGTCACTGGCCATGACCGCAAACCGGGGCCGGAACGCGATGCACTGCTGCACCATCAGATCCACCTGCGTGGCTGCCGTCAGCGCAACGACCTCGAATCGGTCGGGATGACGGGCCACCACATCCAAGGTATTGGTACCAATGGAGCCCGTCGAACCCAGGATCGCCAAACGCTGCTTCATGGGGCCGAAAGCGACATCAGCATCATGGCCAGCGGCAGGGTGGGCAGCAGCGCATCGACGCGGTCGAGCACGCCACCGTGCCCCGGCAACAAGCCGCTGCTGTCCTTGACACCGGCGCTGCGTTTGATCAGCGATTCCACCAAATCACCCACCACGCTCATTGCAGCCAGGAACAACACCGACAGCACGAGAAACCACATGCCATGCGCGCCCAGCCGGCTGTAAAGGCTAGGCGGCAGCTGCCAGGCCTGATCGACCCAGCGCCACACCAGCGCGAGCAGCACCACGCCCAGCATGCCACCCCACACCCCTTCCCAACTCTTGCCCGGGCTGATGGAAGGCGCCAGCTTGGTTGCACTGAAGCGGCCGCCGAAGGCCTTGCCAGCGAAGTAAGCCGCAATGTCGGCCACCCAGACCAACACCAGCATGGACAGCAGCAGGTTGATGCCGATGACGCGCGCCTGCGCCACCGCCAGCCAGGTCACCCACAGCGCCCCCAGGCCCGCGGACCAGCGCAACCCCGGGGGGATCGAAGGCCAGAAGGAGACGCCCTTGCGCAGCAGGCCGGCACCGAGCAGGACCCACAGGCCGCCCGCCACCGACCAGACCACCGGCACAGGGCGATGCAACAGCCCGAGATTCCAGCTCAGGCCACACAGCAAGACACTGATCAGCGCCCCGAAAAAGGCAACAGTCTGGCTGCAGCTGTTCAGGCGCCCCCACTCCCAGGCGCCTGCCGCGATCAACAGCAGCACGACCACACTGAACGGCTCTGGCGCCGGGTAGAACATCGCCGGCAGCAGGATCAGCAACAAGACGATGGCGGTGATGACGCGCTGCTTCAGCATGGCATTCTCAGGCGGCCTTCTGGCGGTCGTTGCCAGCCGCGACCTGGGCCGAGGTCTGACCGAAACGGCGCTCGCGCCGGCCAAATGCCGCAATGGCCTGGTCCAGTTCGGCCTCGTCAAAGTCAGGCCAGAGCTTGTCGCTGAAGTACAGCTCGGCGTAGGCCGCCTGCCAGAGCAGGAAGTTGCTCAGACGCAGTTCTCCGCCGGTGCGAATGATGAGGTCAGGGTCCGGCACATGGGCCAGTGCCATGGCGCCGTTCAAAGCCATCTCGGTGATGGCCTGCCCCTGCGCGGCCAGCTTGGCAGCGGCCTGGGCAATGTCCCAGCGGCCGCCGTAGTTGAAACATACGTTGAGAATGAGTCGGTCATTTGCCGAGGTGGCCGCCTCCGCTTGGTCCAGCCCGGCGCGCACCTTGTCCGACAATCCAGCGCGCTCGCCGACGAAATGCAGCCGCACCCCATCCTTGAGCAGTTGCGGCACTTCCTTGGCCAGCGCATGGGCCAGCAGTTCCATCAGCCCGGAGACCTCCTCGGCCGGACGGTTCCAGTTCTCGGAGGAAAAGGCAAAAACCGTCAGCACCGCCACGCCGCGGTCGGCGCAGGCGCGGATACAGCGGCGCAGACTCTCCATGCCCTGACGGTGGCCCGCCAGGCGCGGCAGAAAGCGCTTGGACGCCCAACGGCCATTGCCGTCCATGACGATGGCAATGTGGTGCGGCACTGCGCCGGGCGTGGTCATGAGTGCAGCCAGGACGCGACGGCCTCAGACGGCCATCACTTCCTGTTCTTTGGCCGCCACCAGCTGGTCGATGCTGGCCACGTGCTTGTCGGTCAGCTTCTGGATGTCGGCTTCGGAGCGCTTCTGGTCGTCTTCGGACGCCTGCTTGTCCTTGACCAGCTTCTTCACGGCCTCGTTGGCGTCGCGGCGCAGGTTGCGCACGGCGATCTTGGCGTTCTCGCCCTCGGTACGCACCAGCTTGGTCATTTCCTTGCGGCGTTCTTCGCTCATCGGCGGCATCGGCACACGGATCAGGTCGCCCATGGAGGCCGGGTTGAGGCCGAGGTCACTCTCGCGGATGGCCTTTTCAATCTTGGCGCCCATGCCCTTTTCCCAGGGCTGCACGCTGATGGTGCGAGCGTCGAGCAGCGACACGTTGGCCACCTGGCTCAGCGGCACCATGGAACCGTAGTACTCGACATGGATGGCATCGAGCAGGGCCGGATTGGCACGGCCGGTGCGAATCTTGGACAGGTTGTTTTTCAAGGCCTCGATGGACTGGTCCATCTTGGCTTCCATGGTTTTCTTGATGTCGGCGATCGTCATTGTTCTCTCCTCAGCTGCAACGGGAGCGGTCAGGCGTAGACCAGCGTACCCTCGTCCTCACCCATCACGACGCGCTTGAGCGCGCCGTGCTTGAAGATGGAAAACACCTTGATGGGCAGTTTCTGGTCGCGGCACAGCGCAAAGGCCGTGGCATCCATGATGCCCAGGTTTTTCACCATGGCCTCGTCGAAGGTCAGCTTGCTGTAGCGCGTCGCGCCCGGGTCCTTCTTCGGGTCGGCGGTGTAGACACCGTCCACCTTGGTGGCCTTGAGCACCACCTCGGCACCGATCTCGGCACCGCGCAGCGCGGCGGCGGTATCGGTGGTGAAGAACGGGTTGCCCGTACCGGCGGCGAAGATCACCACCTTGCCCTCTTCCAGATACTGCAGGGCCTTGGGCCGCACATAGGGCTCGACCACCTGCTCGATGCCGATGGCCGACATGACACGCGCCGTCAGGCCCGCCTTGTTCATGGTGTCGGCCAGCGCCAGCGCATTCATCACAGTGGCCAGCATGCCCATGTAGTCGGCGGTCGCTCGGTCCATGCCGACCGAACCACCGGCCACGCCCCGGAAGATGTTGCCGCCGCCAATGACGACGGCCACCTCCACGCCAAGGCGGGTCACCTCGGCCACCTCCTGCACCATGCGCTGGATGGTCGCATGGTTGATGCCGAAGGCATCGTCCCCCATCAGGGCTTCACCGGACAACTTCAGCAGGATGCGCTTGTGGGCCGGCTGGGCGTCTGACATGGGGAACTCTCCTTCTAACGGTATCGATCAGGCTGGGTGGACGAAATGGAATTTACAGGATTGCCGATCAGCCTGCCTGCTGGGCAGCGGCGACCTGGGCAGCCACCTCGGCAGCGAAGTCGTCGACCTTCTTCTCGATGCCCTCGCCCACCACGAACAGGGTGAAACCCTTGACGGTGGTGCCGGCCGCCTTGAGCATCTGCTCGACGGTCTGCTTGTCGTTCTTCACGAAGGGCTGGTTGAACAGCGAGACTTCCTTCAGGTACTTCTGCACCGAGCCTTCGATCATCTTGGCGGCGATGTCGGCCGGCTTGCCGGATTCGGCCGCCTTGGCGGTGGCAACCGAGCGCTCCTTCTCGATCAGGTCGGCCGGCACGTCGGCGCTGGTCAGCGCAACCGGCTTCATGGCGGCCACGTGCATGGCGACGTCCTTGGCGGCGGTTTCGTCGCCGTCGAACTCAACCACCACGCCGATGCGGGTGCCGTGCAGGTAGGCGGCCAGCTTGGCGCCGGAGGCAAAGCGCTTGAAGCGACGGAAGCTCATGTTCTCGCCGATCTTGCCGATCAGGCCCTTGCGCACGTCTTCCAGGGTAGGACCGAAGCCGTCCTGGCTGTAGGGCAGCGCGCCCAGGGCGGCCACGTCAGCGGGGTTGTGCTTGACAATCAGCTCAGCGGCGGCCTTGGCCAGTCCGAGGAAGCTGTCGTTCTTGGTCACGAAATCGGTTTCGCAGTTCACTTCGATCAGGGCACCGGTGGTGCCCTCGATGCAGCTGGCGACCACGCCTTCAGCGGTCACGCGCGAAGCGGCCTTGCCGGCCTTGGTGCCCAGCTTGACGCGCAGCACCTCTTCCGCCTTGGCCATGTCGCCGTCGGCTTCGGTCAGGGCCTTCTTGCATTCCATCATCGGGGCATCGGTCTTGGCGCGCAGTTCAGCGACCATGCTTGCGGTAATTGCAGCCATCTTGTTTCTCCGTGTGCAGTTCAGTTCAATTCAAACAGGGGCTAAAAAAAAGGGGCACCCAGCGCCCCTTTCTTCGGGTCGTGACCGGCTCAGGCAGCCTCGTTCACTTCCACAAATTCGTCACCGCTCTCGGCTGACACCGCCTTGACCACGTCATCCACGGCGTTGGCACGGCCTTCCAGGATGGCGTCGGCAATGCCTCGCGCGTACAGTGTCACGGCCTTGGACGAGTCGTCGTTGCCCGGGATCACGTAGTCGATGCCCTCGGGCGAGTGGTTGGTATCCACCACACCGATCAGCGGAATGCCCAGCTTCTTGGCTTCGGCCACGGCGATCTTGTGGTAACCGACGTCGATCACGAAGATGGCGTCCGGCAGGGTGTTCATGTCCTGGATGCCACCGATGTCCTTCTCCAGCTTCTCCAGCTCACGGGCGAACATCAGCTGCTCTTTCTTGCTCATGTTGTCCAGACCGGCTTCCTGCTGGGCCTTCATGTCCTTCAGGCGCTTGATCGAGGTCTTGACGGTCTTGAAGTTGGTCAGCATGCCGCCCAGCCAGCGCTGGTCGACGAAGGGCACGCCGGCGCGCTGGGCTTCAGCGGCGACGATCTCACGGGCCTGGCGCTTGGTGCCAACCAT
>JAYRLJ010000244.1:0-4946 GCA_041905305.1 Hylemonella sp.
CATGGTTAGGTTGCCCATTCGGATGCGCACCTTGTCGCCCAGACGAACGTTGAGCGAATCGATGCCCGGGAAGACGCGGCTATTCCATGACCAGAGATTGAAATCCAGCATGGTCATGATCTTGGGCGTGTAGGCGCCCGGGTCGATGTCGTACGCATTCAGCAGGAAGACGAAGTCACGGTCGACCTCATCGATCAGAGGGTGCTTGCCCTTGGGATGGGTTACCCAAAAACCCATCATGCCCATTGCCATCTGAGTCATTTCGTCGGCATGCGGGTGATACATGAAAGTACCCGGGCGCCGCGCCACGAACTCGTAGACAAATGTCTTGCCGGGATCGATAGCCTTCTGGTTCAGCCCGGCCACGCCGTCCATGCCATTGGGAAGGCGTTGGCCGTGCCAATGGATGCTGGTGTGCTCGGGCAGCTTGTTGGTAACGAAGATGCGGACCCTGTCGCCCTCCACCACCTCGATCGTCGGGCCCGGCGACTGGCCGTTGTAGCCCCAGAGGTGGGCTTTGAAGCCTTCCGACATTTCCCGCACCACCGGCTCGGCGACAAGATGGAACTCCTTGACGCCCTGGTTCATGCGCCAGGGCAGCGTCCAGCCGTTAAGCGTCACGATGGGGTTGTAGGGCCTGCCGGTATTGGGTACCAGAGGGGGCATGGTGTCTGGCTTGGTCTGGACTACCGGTTCGGGCAAGGCCGCCATGGCGACCTTGCTCACCGAGGCGACGGCGAGCGCTCCTGTAATCGCACCGGCGCCGGATAAGAAATTGCGTCTACTGGTCATATTTGATTCCGTGTATATCTAGTGGCGAGCCATCAATGAGCCGGCCCTTCCGAGCCGCCTGCTGCGCTGGAAGAGACTGGTGTTGCCCCCATCGCAACCGGCTTGCCGATGATCGAAGAGGCTAAGCCGGCGTCAGCCAGCCAGAATTGCTGCTGTGCGTTGATGGCCTGCATGACGCTGGAGATTTGGTCGCGGCTGTCGGCTAGCAACTCGAACACGCCTATCAACATGCCGTTGTAGCGAAGCACGTTCTCCTCGGCCATTACCTTGCGTAGCGGCACGATCTCGTCGCGGTAGTGTCTGGCCAAGTCGTAGGCCGTGCGGTAGGCCGAGTAGCTCTCGCGAAGCTGCGAGGAGGCCGAGCGCACGACGGCCTCGTAACGGTTGGCGGCGGCCAGCGACTGCGCATTCATGCCGGCGCGCTGGGCTCCACCCCAGTCAAATATCGGAAGCCGGATCTCCAGTTCATAGCCTCTGCGGTGGCTCTTTTCACCTGAATGATTGTCGAAGACAGTGTCGCGGCGGACCCCAGCCTCGACATCCAGCAGGCTGTTCAAAAGCGCGAGGCCTTGCGACTTCCCGACCACGTCAAGCTGCAGGCGCGCCAGCTGAACGTCAATCCGTTGCTGCAAGGCAGATGCGCTGACGGCGCTGGCCGCCTTCGGCTCGTTTGGCAGATCCGGTAGGCGATCCGGCAGCTTCAGCTGCATCGCCTGTGCGTCCGTCAGCCCGAGCAGACGCACCAGTTCCTCGCGTGCGGCTGTGGCCGCATGCTGTGCCGAAGCCATCTGTGCCGCCGAATCTGCATAAAAAGCCTGCTGCCGTACTCGTTGCAGCTTGGTGAAGTTCCCCACCTGCTGCATGCGCTTGGCCAGTTCCGCGCTGGCTTGGGCCGACCGGTTGACCTGGTCCGCGTATTGCATCAACTGATGGGCGGCGACAGCGCGAACCCAGGCCTGCCTCACCTGGCTCACCTGCTCGACTACTGTGCCGCTCAGTTGAGTTTTTGCCTGGGCGACCTGGTTGCGAGAAATCACCTGGCGCTGGGGCAGCGTGAGGAGGTCCAGAAGGCCGAAGGACAGCAGGCGCCCTAACTCCAACTCGTCGCCGGCACGGATGCGCTCGAATGCGAAGACGGGATTACCTATGCGTCCCGCCTGTTCGGCGGCCGCCATGTCAGCCCAGCTCTGCGCCACAAGCGCTTGCATTGACGGGCTGTTGGCAAGGGCGAGCTGCACGGCGTCGTCCATTGTCAAAGGTTGGGCCAAGAGCTGTTCGCTGAGCCTGCCTCGAGACTGACGCTGCTGCTCGGTTCGGCTGAGCTCCAGCTTGCCTTGGGTGAAGCCCAGGGTCGACTGGTTAGTTTCCTGAAGGGCTTGATCGATGTTGACGCTCGCGCATCCAGTAAGGAGGAGCACGGCAGCGCCCAAACCTGCGATTCGAAAGTTTCTTTGCATTTGGTTCGCCCTCTAAGGTTTGGCTTGACCGGCGGCGGGCTTAGCCACATTCGCCGCGGGCGCCGCATGGCCGGCGTGCCCTTGTTGCCCGGGCCCTTCGGCTGCTTCCTTTGCATAGGCTCGCCAGCCACCGATCTTGCCTACCGTGTCGTTGGCTTCTTTCCAGGGCACCGTCTTGCTCTCGCTGTATGGTTGGTAGCCCTCCAAGGCCGAGCGATACCCGCCCGGGGCCACTGGAGTCTGAGCTGACGCTGCCAGCGTCAACAGACCCGATGAGATTGCCAGCCATCTGGCCAGCATGGGTTGAAACATAGGAACCTCGCGTTGTTCATTGGAATGCGCCGTCATCGCCGCAACGGCGAAACGGACGGACGAAAGCACCCGAAGCGCCAGTCAAACTGGCACTTTTGGCTGCGATCAGACGCGAGGTGGTTTGTCGGGGACTTCGGAAGGTCGGACGTGAATCAGCACGAAAGGCTCGGCCGACTCAGCCTGAGTAACTGCCGCGAAAGCCATCAGTCGCGGGAATTCGGTGATAGCGACGATATTGCAGCAGGAGGCGCAGACGCCGCATTTGTGCGCCGCGTCCGGCAACTTTTTGCCACCGCCGCTTCCGATTTTCTTCGCTTGGACATCGACAGCATCAACTTGCTTCGAATGTTCATGCTCAACTGCTGCGGCGCTACCGTGCAAATGCTGGACCTGTTGCGCGGCGGCCACGCGGGCTTCCCCATGGTTCGGACCGCAAAACAGCATGGACCCCGCCGCCAGTCCCTGCAAGGGGACAGCGGCTACGATAAGCCAAGCGAGGAACAAGCTAAAACGCGACATGCTTTGCGGATTCTACTGAGACTTGTCGAGCTTGTGGTCGGACGACACGTTATGCACATTTACCGATTGTCGTTTTGGTCGGGAGCGACTAACGCGTTTCCACCCAACCGATTTCCCCGGGCACGTAGCGTAATCCGTCCGGCGATACGGGATTTTTCTGCCAGGTGCGCAGTTCCGCCTCGACCTCTTGCCTGGAGTTGCTCAGCTTGGGGCCTTGGACCAGCGGATACGTGCTCGGATAGCCGCGGCTGATCCAGCTCAGCGTGCCGTCTCGCTGAGCGTCCATCACGGCCATTTGCACTTGATCGCGGGCGAGGCCGCCAGACTGGTGCAGCGGCAAAAATGTCGCCCCTTCCTCGGCGTTGCTGGGGTGGTAGAGCTGGGTGGCGAACGACGTGGAGGCGATGGCACCAAGGCTGACGGCGAATACGATATGGCGAAACTTCATGATGGTCTCCTAAGACTCTGGCGGGCCACAGCAGCCGCGACCAGGTGAGGCAAGACGTTTGCATCACGGGGCAGAGTCTAGGAACGGGTGGCGCACAACAAACCAACAGACGCATTACAGATTTGTTATCCGTGCACGCTGTCTTCATGAAGCTCACCCGCACAGAGTCCTACTCGGGCTTCACGCCCGCCTTCCTTGCGATCGCACCCCAGCGATCGACCTCGTTTCGCATGAAGCTGCGCAGCTCGTCGCGGGTTGAGCCCTTCAAGTCAACGCCCAGAGTATTAAGACGCTCGCGTGTGGCCGGGTGATTCAGCGCGGCCACCACCGCCGAACGCAGTCGCTCCACGATTTCCACCGGCGTGGTCGCCGGCGCGACCACCGCCCACCACTGATTGAAGTCCATGCCGTCGACACCAGCCTCCTTGGCCGTCGGGACTCCGGGCAGCGCGGGCAATCGGCTGGGACCCGTGATCATCAAAGGCGAGAGCTTGCCCGCGCCGTGCAGCGAGCTTCCGCTGGCCAGCGTCGCGAAATGGGCCGCCACCATTCCCGCCGCCACGTCAGTCAGTGCAGGCGCCGAGCTGCGGTACGCACTTCTGCACAAGGACTCTGATCAGGCCTCCCTGATGCTGGAAGCCACCAGGCGACAAGACAAGCTCTGGCCCGCCGTTGAGGCAGCGCTGGCAGCCCAGGATCGCTGGGCCAGCCATGACCAGCCAGACATTGCTCAGCTGTGGACCGCGCTCGCGGCCGCTTGCATTGACATCGAGCGGGTGCACGCCGACATGAAGACCGAGACCGTCGCGGCCGCCTTGGCCCAGGACGCGGCGGCGCTCACGGCGCCGAAGATCCAGCGGACGCCAACCTTCCACGCCAACGGCGAGCCTCTGGTTGACTTCGGCACGCAGCAGCTGAAAGCGTTGATTGGCGATGAAGTCAAGGCCGCTTATGCAAGCTGCACCAAATGCCGTTACACCTGATCGCAATCCCCTTTGCGCCCAGCCGTCACGCCCAGTTGTTATGATCGCGCCCGTGCAAAAACTCCTGTGTCTCATGCTCGTCTTGTGGTTCGGCCTTGTGGCCGGCCTCGCGCAGGCGCACGCAACGGCCGAAGAACTGCATCAGCTTGAACACATCGGGCAAAGCCTCAGCGCGCCGGGTGCAGCCGAGGCGGACCATGAAGAGCACTGCGGCCTGTCCCAGTGTGGACAGGTTCTGGGTATCGCCGTCACCACCGGCGAAGCCACTACGCCGCCTGAACGCACCACGCTTGCAGCTTCTGTTCGACAGTTCATGTCTTTTCTGGTCCCAGACGACATCGAACGCCCCAAATGGGCACTCGCCACCCCCGCCGTGGCGAGCCTTTGACCCTGCTGGCGTCAGCCTTCTTTCCGCCGTCAGCCCATCAAGGTTCG
>JAYRLJ010000002.1:0-8776 GCA_041905305.1 Hylemonella sp.
CGTGGGCGTAGCCGACCAGGCGGGCCAGCGGCTTGAGGTTGAGCGCCTTGACGCGGCCGCCCTCGGCCAGCACCACGGCGCCGGCACCGTCGTTGATGCCCGAGGCATTGCCGGCGGTCACCAGGCCGTCTTTCTTGAACGCCGGCTTCATGGCGGCCAGGGTTTCCGCCGTGGTGTCGGCGCGCACATGCTCGTCGGTGTCGAACAGCACCACACCCTTGCGCGTCTTGACTTCCACCGGCACGATCTGTTCCTTGAAGCGGCCTTCGGCAATGGCGCGCGCGGCGCGGCGCTGGCTTTCAGCGGCCAGCTGGTCCATCTGCTCGCGCGTGATGCCGTGCCGCTCGGCCACGTTCTCGGCCGTGATGCCCATGTGGATCTTCTGCCAGGGGTCGTGCAGGATGCCCAGCATGTAGTCGATCAGCTGCGCATCGCCCATGCGCATGCCATAACGGGCCGAGGTGTCGAAGTAGGGGCCGCGGCTCATGGCTTCGGAGCCGCCGCCGATGGCGATGTCGCAGTCGCCCAGCGCAATCGCCTGCGCCGCCGAAATGATGGCCTGCAGGCCCGAGCCGCACAGGCGGTTGACGTTGAAGGCCGGCGTCTCGATCGGGCAGCCAGCGTCGATGGCGGCTACGCGGCTGAGGTAGGCGTCCTTGGTGTCGGTGGGAATCACGTTGCCCATCACGACATGGCCGACGGCGTCGGGCGCCACGCCGCTGCGTTGCAGGGCGGCGCGTACGGCCGTGGTCGCCAACTGGGTGTTGGGCACGTCTTTCAGGCTGCCGCCGAAGGTGCCAATGGCGGTGCGGGCCGTGCCGACCACATAAATGTCGCGCTGGGTCATGTTCAAACTCCTGTCAATTCATTCACTAACGCCCGACGAAGCGCGCAGGCTGGCGGGCAAAAAAGGCATCGAGACCGGTGCGGAAGTCCTGTGTGCGGGCACACAGGCCAAAGGCGGCGGCTTCGGCGTCCAGCTGTTCCGGCAGGCTATGGTCGAAGGCGTTGCGCATCAGCCGGCGCATCTGGCCCAGCGCGCGCGTCGGGCCGGCGGCCAGGCGCTGCGCCAGGGCGTTCACCTGAGCTTCCAGTTCGGCGGCCGGCACCACACGGTTGATCAAATCCAAGCGTGCGGCGTCGGTGGCCTCGAGTGTATCGCCCAGCAGTGCGATCTCCAGCGCCCGCCGCAGGCCAACCATGCGTGGCAACGCCCAGGAGGCGCCGACATCGCAACTGGCGCCCACATTCGCATAGGCCAGGTTGAAGCGCGTGCCCTCGGCCGCCAGCACGAAGTCGGCTTGCAGCATCAGGCTCAGGCCGGCACCGGCCACGACGCCATGCACCTGGGCGATCAGCGGTGCATCCAGCCCGGCCAGAATCTGCACGGCTTCATGCAGCGGGGTGATCAGGTCGGCCGCGCCTTGCACGGGATCGGCGCTCAAGGTGGCCAGATCACCGCCTGCCATGAAGCCCTTGCCAGCGCCGCACAGCACCACGGCGCGTACGCTGGCGTCGGCGGCCAGCTGCCGGCTGGTGGTCAGCAGCGCGTCGGCCATCGGCACATCAATGGCGTTGAGCGCCTCGGGCCGGTTGAAGCACAGACGGGCCACGGCACCGTCGCGCGTGAGCAGAAGGGGTCTATCGGCGGCGGGGGATGCGCTCATGGTGGCCTGACGTACCGGGAGTTCTAACGCTCAGCGGTAGAGCGCCTCGATCTCGTTGGCGTAGGTCTTGTAGATGCTGGTGCGGCGCACCTTCATGGTGGCGGTGACCTCGCCGTCGTCGTGGTCGAGTTCCTTGGTCAGCAGGTGGAATTTTCGTATCTGCGCCACCTGCGCCAGCCGTTCGTTGCCGCGGTCGATCTCGGACTGGATCAGCTCGCGCACCTGCGGCGTCTCGACCAGGGAGCGGAAGTGGGTGAAGGGAAGGCGGCGTGCCTCGGCCCACTTGCCCACCGTCTCCAGATCGATCTGCACCAGCGCACCGACGAACTTGCGGCCCTCGGCCACGATGATGCACTCCTTGATGTAAGGGCTGCCTTTCATCGTGTTCTCGATTTCCGACGGCGTCAGGTTCTTGCCGCCCGCCGTGATCATGATGTCCTTCAGGCGGTCGACGATCTTCAGCTGGCCACGTTCCTCGCGCACCACGTCGCCGGTATGCAGCCAGCCGTCACGGATGCTGGCTGCTGTCGCCGCCGGGTTCTTGTAGTAGCCGGCAAACACCATGTCGCCGCGCACCAGTAGCTCACCCTGCTCGCCGATGCGGTGCTCCACGCCCAGGATGGGCACACCGACGGTGCCGATGACCACCTCGTCCAATCGCTGGCCGGTGATCATGCCGGTGGATTCGGTCAGGCCATAGACCTCCACCAGCGGCACGCCCAGCACGCGGAAGAAACGCACCACATCGGGCGGGATCGGCGCCGCGCCGGTCAAGGCCACCTGGGCCCTGCGCAGGCCGATGAAGTTCTGCAGCGCGCGCAGCACCAGCCAGTAGCTGGCGAAGTAGGCCAGGCGCTCGGCCACGGTCCAGTCGCGCCGCGGCTTCTCTGCCAGCGGCAGGCAAGCGGCATAGGCGCGCTGGAACAGCGCGCGGCGCAGCGCGCCGGTTTCCTGCAGCTTGATGCTGATGGCGGCGTGCAGCTTCTCCCAGATGCGAGGCACGCCCAGGAACATGGTGGGCGCCACCTCGCGCAGGTCCTCCTGCACCGTGCGGATGGATTCGCCGAAGTTCACTTGCGAACCCAGGTAGACCGGCACGAAAGTGGTCAGCATCTGCTCGGCCACGTGGCACAGCGGCAGGTAGGACAGGTGGGTGGTCTGGGCCGACAGGCCCAGCCGCTCCACGATGCCCGGCACCACACCACGGATGTTGCGGTACGAAATCATGGCGCCCTTGGGCTTGCCGGTGGAGCCCGAGGTGTAGATCATCAGGCCGATGTCGTCCAGCGTCTGCGCGGCCAGCGCCTGGTCGATCAGCGCTGGATCGCCCTGTGCGGCGCCGAGTGCCTCGACTTCGGCAAAGGTGGAGATCAGCGCGCGCGTTTCGGCGTCAAAGCTGCGCAGGCCCTTGGTCTCCATGACGACGATGCGACGCAGTCGTGGCAGCTCGGCGCGCGCTGCCAGCACCTTGTCGGTCTGTTCCTGGTCCTCGCAGACCATGATCTCGATATCGGCATGGCCCACCACATAGGCCACTTCGGGCGTGGGGCTGGTCGGGTAGACGCCCACTGTGACGGCTCCGGTGAGGCCGGCGCCCATCTGCGCCAGCACCCATTCGATGCGGTTCTCCGAAATGACGCCGACATGGCCGCCGGCTGGCAAGCCGAGCGCGCGCAGGCCAAGACCGAAGTTCGCCGCGCGCTGGTAGTAAGTGGCCCAGTCCACCGGCTTCCAGATGCCGTAGTCCTTCTGCCGGATAGCGATGCGCGCCGGCATGGTCTGTGCCTGCTGGCGCAGCATCTGGGGCAGCGTGAGTTCAGGCAAAGAGGGTGTCGAATGCATGTCAATCACAGCCGCAGGGTTCAAATCCAGTAGAGTGCAACAGGGCCAGGCGGAAAACGCCGCGGAACCGGCTTGGCCGGGCTGCTGGCGTTGCCCCCTTGAGGGGGGAGGCGGCTACACGCAGTGAGCAAGCAACGGGGGTGTTTCTCATGACAGCCATCTTTTGCGGCGTTTGTAGTGTTTGATGTCCTTGAAGCTCTTGGCTTCCCCACCGCCACCCATGCCCAGGTAGAACTCGCGCACGTCGGGGGCGGCGGCCAGCCGTTCGGCGCTGCCATCGATCACGATCTTGCCGTTCTCCATGATGTAGCCGCTGTGCGCCACGGCCAGCGCCACCGTGGCGTTCTGCTCTACCAGCAGCATCGAGACGCCGCGCTCCGCGTTGATGCGCGCGATGATGGTGAAGATGTCTTCCACCAGCTTGGGCGACAGGCCGAGCGAAGGCTCGTCGAGCAATACCAGCTCAGGCTGGGCGATCAGCGCGCGGCCGATGGCCAGCATCTGCTGCTCACCGCCGGACAGGTAGCCCGCCAAGCCACGGCGTCGCTCGTGCAGGCGCGGGAAATAGCTGTAGACCAGGTCGAAGTCGGGCTTGGCGCCGCTGCGGCCGGTGAGGGCATAGGTGGCCGCCACCAGGTTCTCTTCCACCGTCAGGTCCTCAAAGATGCGCCGGCCCTCCATCACATGGCTCAGGCCCTGGCGCACCAGCTGCTGCGGCGCCAGGGCACGCGTGGACTGGCCGTTGAACAGGATCTCGCCGCTCTCCAGTTCACCGTCCTCCAGCGTCAGCAGGCCCGAAATCGCCTTGAGCGTGGTGGACTTGCCGGCACCGTTACTGCCCAGCAGCGCGACGATCTGTCCGCGCGGCACGGCCAGTGACAGGCCGCGCAGGGCCTGCACCACCTTGTTGTAGACGACCTCGATGTTGTTGACCTCGAGGACGTGGTTCGATGCAGTTGCAGTCATGACGTTAGAGGGAGGGGCTTTCCGGTCAGGGCACCCGTGGAACCGGCTATGCCGGGCCACAGGGTGCGTCCCCCCTTCCGCGCGCTGCGAGAGAGAGGGGGGAAGGCGCGCAGCGCCTCAGGGGGGTGGTTCGTCAAAGCTGGATCCAGTCCGACGCCGGTACCATGCGCTGGGCCTTCATGTCGGCCTTGTAGACGCGGCCGACCGGAATGGAGTTGCCCTTGATGGTGATCGGCACACCGATCAGGCCGCCGGTGTCGAAGTCCTTGATGCTGTTGAGCGCGGCCTTCAGGTTCTTGCCGGTGAGTTCCTTCTTGGCATCCAGCGTGCGCTTGGCGGCCTCGACGAACAGCATGGCGGCCAGGAAGCCCTGGATGTAGGCCGTGCTCTGGTACTCGGGGCGCATCTGGCGGATCTTGTCGAGCATCGGCGCCTTGGCCGAGGTGTCGTAGTAGTAGCGGTAGGGCATCACGCCCATGAAGCCGTCGCCGGCCTCGCCCATCTTCATGACGGTGGAGCTGTCCATGGTCCAGAAGGTGCCCATCCACTTGCTGGTCATGCCCTGCTGCTTGCCCTGGTTGATGAACTCCGGGATGGGCGCGAGGATGTAGCCGTGGAAGATGGTGTAGTCGGGCGCGGCGCGACGCAGCTTGATCACCTCGGTGGAAACATCCACGCTGCCGGGCGGCGTCATCAGCTTGATGGCGACATTCAGCCCCAGCTTCTTGGCCAGCGCTTCGCTCTCGTCGATCGGGTCGCGGCCGAATTCGGAATCGGAATAGACGAAGGCCACCTTGGCGCCCGGTTTCTCCTTGGCGATGTGGCGCAGCAGGATGCCGAACATCTCGGTGTAGTCGGGGCCGACCAGGAACTGGTTCGGGTACTTCTTCGGGTCGTTCAGCTCGGTGGCGAAGGAGGCGCCGGCCATCAGGATGTTGCCGTTGCGCTCCAGCTCGGGGTTGATGGTCTTGGAAAACGCCGTGGAGTCGCCGTAGTAGAGGCTGACCTTGTTCTGGCTGGTGATCTTCTTGAAGGCCGCCACCGACACATCCACCTTGTAGCCGGTGTCTTCCGGCACGTACTTGATCTTGCGGCCCTTGATGCCGCCGGCGTCGTTGACGATCTTCAGGTAGTCCTGGATGCCGGCGTTGATGCCCACGCCGGCAAAGGCGAACACGCCGGTCATGGGAATGGAGCCGCCGAGCACGATGTCCTCGCCACCCGCCTGGGCCTGGGCCGCCAGCGGCGCGGCCAGCGAGGCACCTGCCGCGAGCAGCAGGGAGCGGCGATTCCGGGAAATGCGTGATGTCTGCATGCGAGTCTCCTTGGTGAGGTTGCCCGTGGTCCTGGTGCTCCGCTTAATTGCGGAACGGCCACAGATGGAAAAAACGGCGGATGCGCCGCCACACTTCTGCGAGCCCGTGAGGCTCGAAAACCAGAAAGCCGATGATCAACAGACCGAAGATGATGGTGCGTACCGGCGACAGGTACACCGTCAGCGAGGTGCTGTCGGGCAGCAGGTCGAACACCAGCTTGAGCAGCTCGGGCACCATGGTCATGAAGACGGCACCGAGGATGCCGCCCAGGATGGTGCCCATGCCGCCCACGATGATGGCGGCGAGGAAGAAGATGGACATCAGCAGCGGAAAGCTCTCCGGGGTGACGACGCGGAAGAAGTAGGCCCACAGGCCGCCGGCCACGCCGGCATAGAACGACGACAGGCCGAAGGACAGCAGCTTGTAGCGCAGCAGCGGAATGCCCAGCACCTCGGCCGAGATGTCGCGGTCGCGGATGGCGATGAAGGCGCGTCCGACACGGGTGCGGAATAGGTTGGCAGCGCCCAGCAGCATCAGCACCGTGACCGGTACGATCACCCAGTAAAGACGGAACGAGGTGTCCAGCACCAGGCCGAAGACACTCGCTGGCGGCAGTGCCAGCCCGCCGGTGCCGCCAGTGAACTTCATGTTGGCAAACAGGAAGTGGGCGATGAAGGAGGCCGCGATGGTGGCAATCGCCAGGTACAGACCCTTGACGCGCAGTGACGGGATGCCGACGATCAGGCCGCCCAACATGGCGACGAAGCCGCCGGCCAGGATGTTGAGCAGGAAGGGGCTGCCGACGTTGATCTGCAGGATCGCCACCGTGTAGGCGCCCAGGCCCATGAAGGCGGCCTGGCCCAGGCTGACCAAGCCGGTATAGCCGGTCAGGATGTTCAGGCCGGTGGCGCTGGCGACATTGATGCTGACCAGGCAGGCCAGGTACAGCCAGTAGTCGCTGGCCATGAAGGGGAACAGCAGCAGCAGGGCGGCGGCGATGGCCAGCCAGACCTTCTGCGTGCGCGAGTCGAACAGCGCCGCGTCGGCGATGTAGCTCTCTTTGAGGGTGCCGATACGCATCAGGCCTCCCGCCGGGCCGTCCCAAGGGAGGCCAGTACCCCCTCGGGGGGCAGTGAATACACGAAGTGATGAGCGTGGGGGCGCATGTCCTAGAGCCTTTCGATCTCGTGCGTGCCGAACAGGCCGTAGGGGCGGACCATCAGGATCGCCACCAGCACGATGAAGGTGGCCAGCAGCTTGTACTCGCCACCCAGATAAGCGCCGGCCAGCGCTTCCACCAGGCCGATGCACAGGCCGCCCACCAGTGCGCCCAGTACGCTGTCCAGGCCACCGACGATCACCACCACCAGCACCGACAGGCCGAACACGCCCATGGAGGAGGAGATGCCGCCGATGGAGCCGACGATGATGCCGGAGAGGGCGGCCAGCATGGCCGACACCACCCAGGCCAGCGAAAACACGCGCGGCACGTTGATGCCCATGGAGTAGGCCGCCGCCTGGTCCGAGGCGGTGGCGCGCAGCGCCACGCCGCCGCGCCAGAAACGGAACACCAGCAACACGGCGGCAATGAAGACCACCGCGATCACGGCGCCCCAGAACACCTTGGGGGCGAGGAACGCGTCGCCGATCATGATGGCCTGGTTGGGCATGAACTCCGGCAGACGGCGCTGGTCTGCGGTCCAGATCACTTCCACCAGGCCGACCAGCACCGACGCCAGGCCGACCGTGACCATGAAGACCGAGATCGGCGGCTCGCCCAGCAGCGGGCGGATCATGGTGCGTTCGATCACGGCACCCAGCAGGCCGGCACCCAGCACGGCGGCCGGAATGGCCAGCCACAGCGGCAGCGCCAGCATGGAGGCGAAGGTGAAGAACAGGTAGGCGCCGATCATCAGCATCTCGCCGATGGCGATGTTCACCACCCGGGTGGCCTTGTAGACCATCACGAAGGCCAACGCGGCCAGGGCGTAGAGGCCGCCGCCGGCGAGGCCGGTCAGGCTGATCTCGAACAGGTAGGCCCAATCCATCAGGCCACCTCCGTTGCGACGTGCAGCTTGCGCCGCAGATCACCGACATCGCCCGAGCCCAGGTAGGCGCGGATCACTTCCGGGTCGGCCTGCACCTTGGCGGGATCCCCCTGGGCGATCACCTGGCCGAAGTTGAGCACCACCACGTGGTCCGACAGGTCCATCACCATGCCCATGTCGTGCTCCACCATCAGCACCGTGACGCCCCATTCGGCGCGCACGTCGAGGATGAAGCGCGCCATGTCCTCGGTCTCTTCGCGGTTCATGCCGGCCACCGGCTCGTCCAGCATCAGGATCTCGGGCTGCATGGCGAGGGCACGGGCCATCTCCACGCGCTTTTGCAGGCCATAGGACAGCGCCGACACCGGCGCGTGGCGGATGTGGTCGATTTCCAGGAAGTCGATGATGCGTTCCTCGATCTCGGCGCGCAGTTCGGCTTCTTCGCGCCGCGCACGCCCCAGGTAGAACAGCGCGTCGAGCACATTGCTCTTGAGGTGGGCGTGGCGGCCGAGCTTGATGTTGTCGAGCACCGTCATGCCGCGGAAGAGGGCGATGTTCTGGAAGCTGCGGCCCAGGCCCATGCGGGCGCGCTTGGGCGCCGGCACACGGGTGATGTCCTGCCCTTTGTAGCGCACGCTGCCGCTGGTGGGGTGGTAGAAGCCCGAGATGGTGTTGAACAGCGAGGTCTTGCCAGCGCCGTTGGGGCCGATCACTGCGGTGATGGAGCCGGGTGCCACATCGAAGCTGACACCGCTGAGTGCCTTGACGCCACCGAAGGCGAGTGTCACGCCATCCACCTGCAGCAGGGGCGACGGTGCACCGGGGGACGCGTGTTGAGGGTTCATCACCGTGGCTAGGGTTTGTGCGTATCGGAAAACTTTTACTTGTGCGTAGACTTTTTACTCACGAGTAGATTCTGGAAGTGACCCAGCCTTCG